>NZ_BAAGZJ010000051.1:0-55574 GCF_054778635.1 Nocardiopsis nanhaiensis | reverse complement strand
TAGCCGCCAACCCGCCGTCGTAGCGGAGCGGGTCAAGGTGGAGCGCCGTTGATGCGCGAAGCGCTCGATGGCGACGACCTTGAGGCGCGCAGCGGAGACGGCCACAATCGGGCGGCGGGAAAGGAGGACACACCAGCCAACAGGGCGACCCCCACCAGCGAGGGCACCCCAGCCCAGCGAGGGCACCCCCACCAGAGCAGGCAACCCCCACTGTGCCAATACAGGATCTGTTGATGACAGTTGTCATCCCGGAACCATCGGATTGTCATGGCAGGGCGATGACAGCAGCGACTACCGTTGGACAGCAGTCCGCGAAAGCCTGGAGGTATGGCTCTCTCCTACTCCCCGCGCCCCCGGGCGGATCCACGCCCCCTGGCGGCCCCGCGTGGTGTCTGGCTGGTCGCCCTGGCTGTCGGCATCGTCGTGGCGGTTCTGGCCCACCTGTTCGCGCCGGTGCGGCCCACGCCAGCCAGCGAGGTCACCGGGGACGGGCCCCTTGCCGCTGACGTCGAGGAGACCCTCGGCGACCGGCTCAACGAGATCCAGGGGCTGGCCGTCGCCCGCTTCGACCTCGACGACCCGGACGCGGTCGAGTGGGCCCAGGCCGGTACCGCCGACGGGACCGTCCACTTCGACGAGCACACACCCGTCGAGACCGGTTCGATCTTCAAGGGGATCACCGGCATGCTCCTCGCCGACATGGTCGCGGAGGGGGAGACCACCCTGGACCGCACCCTGGCGGATGTCCTCCCGGAGGTCGACTACACGGACCCCGAGGTCGCCTCCATCACTCTGGAGGAGCTGGCCACCCACCATTCCGGGCTGGGGGCGGTCGCCGACCCGGACCTTCCCGCCTCCGTCCTCGGCACGCTGCCCATGACCGGCCCCTACCGCCACGTCGACGCCCCACTGGAGTCGCTGGCCAACGCCGGGGCACAGAGCAAGGGCACCTACCTCTACTCCAACTTCGGCTTCGCGGTCCTGGGCGAGGCGCTGGCAGCGGAGGCAGACACCCCCTACCCCGAGCTGGCCCGCGAGCGGATCCTCGACCCGCTCGACATGGACGACACCGTCATCGCCGGTGAGGACCTCCCCGAAGGCGCCGCGCACCCCTACTACGAGCCCGGTGTGCGCATCGCGCCGTGGACCAACGCGGACTACGCCCCGGCCGGGATCGGTACCTGGAGCACCACCGCCGACCTGACCAAGCTCGCCTCCGGGCTGACCGACGGCAGCGCGCCCGGAGCGGACTCGACGGACACCGTTCTGGAGGACATCGTCCCCGACAGCTCCGGGGCCGTCTCGAGCGGCCTCGCCTGGCAGCACCACGAAACGGAGGAGTTCGGACCGGTCACCCTGCACGGCGGCATGGTCTACGGCGCTTCCACGATGCTGCTGTTCAACGACGACCGCGCCGTGGTCCTCATGGGCAACACCGCCGTCCTCCAAGAGTCGGTACTGGCCCTCAACCTGCTGTCCAGTCCCGAGGGCACCGACCCCCTGAGCGCTGAGCTCAGCGTCCTCCTCTACTCGGCGCTCGTGGTCTTCCTCCTGATCGTCCCGCCGGGCCTCCTGATCTCCCTGGCGATTCGCCGCCGGACCCTGATCACCCAGCGTCCGATCGACCGGCTCCGGGTGGTCTCCCTGTCCCTGGGCAACCTCGCGTGGCTCGCCTTCCTCCAACGCAGCGGCATCTGGTTGGAGGTGCACCACGTGTTCTTCTCCCTGTCCGCGGGGGCGGTCGCCGCGTCCCTCGCCGTCCTGGCCTGGCACTTCGTCCGGGTCCCCACCGAGGCCGGGCGCTTCCGCTGGCTGCACGTCACCGTGTTCGTGTTCTCGGTGCTCTTCTCCCTGACCCTGGGGTCGCTGATGACCTGGGGCCTCATCGCGGCCTACCTGTGAACGGAAGGCATAACTGGAAAACGTGACCGGTCCATGACATCAGTGACTGGTCCGCACACGCCTTCCCTCTAGAGAATCGCCGTATGACAGCTCCCGACGTACCCTCGCCGGCCGCCGCGGCCGAACAGAACGTGCCGTCCCGCGGACCAAGGCCCAGAGCCCAGGCCGCACCCGGCCGGACACTGCTCGTGGCCCTGGCGGCCGGTGCCGCGGTCGGCCTCATCGCGTTCCTGCTCTTCCCGCTCCTGCCCCACCGCACCGCGTCCGGGGCCGAGTTCGAGGGGGACGCCCCACTGGTCGACGATGTCTCGGCCGCCCTCGACCCGGAGCTGGTCCAAGGCCTGGCTGTCGCCCGCTTCCCGAACGAGGACGCGGACGGGGTCGAGTGGGTGACCGCGGGGACCGCCGACGGTACCGAGCCGATCGGCCAGGACACCCTGTTCGAGACCGCGTCGGTGTTCAAGGCCTTCACCGCGATGACCCTCGCGGACATGGTCGAGAACGGCGAGACCTCGCTGGACCGCACCCTCGCGGACGTCTTCCCCGAACTCGACTTCGCCGACCCGGAGATCGCCGACGCCAACCTGGAGGAGCTGGCCACGCACCACGCCGGGTTCGTGACGGAGGCGGAGACCGGTCTCCGCGGACCCGTGGCGACCATGGTGTCCGGCGACATGTACCGCGCCGCCACGCCGCCCCTCGAACACGCGACCGCCACCATGTCCCTGAACCGGGGCTCCTACCAGTACAGCAACGCCGGTTACGCCGTCCTCGGTGAGGCCCTGGCGGCCGAGTCCGGCACCGACTACCCGGACCTGGTCCGCGAGCGGATTCTGGACCCGCTGGGCATGGACGACACGTACGTCGTCGACGACGGGGTGCCGGAGGGAGGCGCCGGTCCGCACGCCGAACCCGGCGCGCGCGTCCAGGAGTGGCGCAACACCGACTACGTGGCGGTCGGGATCACCACCTGGAGCACCGCCGATGACCTGGTCCGCTTCATGGCCGCCGTGGCCGACGGCAGCGCACCGGGCCTGGACTCGATGGACCCAGTCCACGACCCCTTCGACGCGGCGATCCCGGGGCAGATGTTCGACGGGACCGGTATCGGTCTGGGCTGGCACCTGCTCGACGTCTCCGATGTCGGTCAGGTGACCTGGCACAGCGGCGGCACCCTGGGCAGCCGGAGCATGGTTGCCACGGACGGGGAGCACTCCGTCGTGGTCATGTCCAACAGCTTCTCGACCGACTCCGTCAACCTGGCCTTCACCCTGCTCGGGGACGACCCGGAGCCTCTCGCCCCGACCTTCGCCCCGTGGTTGTTCCTGTCGCTGACCCTGGCCATGGTGCTGCTGCCGCCGCTCCTGCTGTTCGCCCTGGTGCTGCGCCGCCGCACGCTCGTCATCCAGCGCCCCCTCGACCGGCTGCGCATCGTCTCGCTCACCCTCGGGTCCGTGGCCTGGCTGCTCGCCGCCCTGCGGGTCGGCGGTTGGGTGGACACGCCTCCGTTCGTGTGGGCTGTCGGCGTCGCCCTGGTTGCCGCAGCGCTCACGGTCGCCGTGTGGCACTGGAGCCGGGTGCCCGTCGAGGCGGCCCGGTGGCGCTGGGTGCGCATCACGTTGTTCGTGCCCTCGGTGCTTTTCTCGCTGGCCCTTGGCTCACTGGCGCTGTGGGGCACCCTCACCGCCTGGTCCTGAGCCGCGACCCGGCCCTGAGCCGCGACGGTGGAGCGGGCGCCCTTGGCCCCGATCCACCTCAGGTGCCGGGCGCTCTCCCGCGGCTGGGGTGGTGGCCGGTGTACCAGAGCGCGAGGGCGGTGCGGTCCCGCAGGTCGAGCCTGCGCAGGATACTGCTGATGTGATTGCGGACGGTGCCCTCCGACATGTGTAGGGCACGCGCGATCTCTCGGTTGGTGGCGCCGGAACCGACCTGGTGCGCCACGTCCGACTCCCGTTCGGTGAGACCGTGGTCGACCGGGGGAGACACGGGTGAAACGGGAGGTGGGTCCGGTGGGGTGATTCCGGCGATCATCCGTTCGGCGGCGTACCCGAGCAGTGTGCTCTCCCCACGGGCCGCCCGATGGACGGCCCCGGCGACGTCGTCGGGTTCGGCGTCCTTGAGCAGGTATCCCTTCGCCCCGCCTCGCAAGCACGCGAACAGGTGCTCGTCCTCATCGAAGCTGGTCAGGACCACTACCGCGATCCCGGGATGCTCCACCCGGAGGCGCTCGACCAGCTCCGTACCGTTCATCCGCGGCATGTGCACGTCCACCAGGGCCACGTGCGGCGGCTCGGCGAGATCGGCCGAGGAGAGGAGTTCGAGCGCCTCCACACCGTCGGCCGCCTCGCCGACGATGTCCACGCCCGCCTCGGCGGCCAGCAGCCGGGACAGACCGCGCCGCATGATCCGGTGGTCGTCCACCAGGATCACCCGGACCCGCTCAGTCACAACGCCCCTCCCATTCGCGTGCCCGCTTGTGCGGGTACGCCGTTGCCGGAACCCGGGCCCGGAGTTCGAACCCGCCACTCGCGCCAGGCCCCGTATCCAATGCTCCACCCAGAGCGGCAAGGCGTTCGCGCAATGCTGTCAGCCCGAATCCCGGCGCCCCGTCCCCCGGTCCCTGGCCGTTGTCGCTGACCACGAGGTCCAGCCGGTCCGGCCCGGCATGTGCGGCCACCTCGATCCGGGTGGCGCCGGAGTGGCGCAGTGCGTTGGTCAGCGCTTCCTGCACACACCGGTAGGCGACCAGCTGGGCCTCCCCGTCCAGTCCGTCGGGCCAGGAACCGGTGCTCGCGAAACCGGTGGAAACCCCCAGGTCTCCGAACGACTCCGTGAGCGAGCGCAGCGCGGCCGGACCGGAACGCTCAGCCAGCCCGAGAGGCTTGAGGGCACGCACCCAGCGGCGGGTGTCGGCCAGGGTCTCCTTGGTGAGCCTGCGCGCCTGACCGATGTCCTCGCGGAGGTCGTCCAGGAGGTCGCGCGGCAGGTCCCCGGGCAGGGCCGCGACAGCGCGTTCGGCATTGGCCAGGCACAGGTGGACGGCGCTCAGATGGTGGCCGGTGCTGTCGTGCATCTCTCTGGCCATACGGGCTCGTTCGTCCGCGATGGCGCGTTCCCGGTCGCGGGCGGCGTGCTCACGCAACAGTGTGTGCGCCTCCGCGAGCTCCACCAGGAGGTCACGGGTGCGCTGGCTCTGTCGGGCCGCGCCGACCAGTACCAGTACGGCGGTGACCGGTACCAGGCCGTAGGCGAACATCAGCGCTCCGTTGAACAAGGCATAGCCGAGTGGAAGGCCCGGGAGTGCCAGCCCGGCCACAGTGTTGACCACGGCGAACACCAGAGCCTGGGCCAGCCCGCCCGTCGTGCCGAACGCGCACGTGGCAAGGGCGACGGACACGGCGACCAGCCCGAAGGCACCGAAATCCATGGCCGGGATGAGGAGGGCGGTCGCGGCGAGGAAGCTTACGGTCAGGGCCCGTCTGTGGGCGGGTGCCCCTCGCTCCCACGTAGTGAACGGCCACAGGGCGCACACGGGGAGGAGAGCGCCGAGCATGACCAGGAAGACGGGGTCGGGATGTGGGAACGGTGACGGGATGAACCGGCCTTCCGCCATGGCGTTGAGGGCCCGCACCAGGACGAAGCCGAGCACGGTTGCCCCGAACAGCAGGTGGAGTGCGAGGCGGGGGCGGGGGCCGCGCGGGTCGAGCAGGTCGGGGAGTGGCCGCTGGCGGAGTTCGGGCATGGTGGGAGTCTGCCAAACCCGAACCACGGACACGAAGCGCGGACCGAGGAGAAGCGCGTCCATGACAGCGCGCCCATGACACCCGTGACTGTTGGATCAGCCGGGCTCTCGGCCACCATGGTGCCGGATCCCCGCCCCGCCCCTGTCAACCCCCGTCGCCTTCAACACTGCCCCGACCGCCGTGCACCGGCTGGAGGAAGACCGACCATGCATTCCTTGGCCGATGCCCAAGACCAGATGATCCCCTTCGTTCCGCTTCTGCTTCTCCTGTCCAGCCTCGGCCTGATGTCGGTCGTGCTGGTCGTCATGGGGATCATGGGGCGCAGGCGGATGATTCGGCCGAACCGCTTCTTCGGAATCCGCACTTCGTACACGTACTCCAGCGACTTAGCCTGGTACACGGTGCACGAGGCCGCTTCGCGGTGGTCGCTGTTGGCCGGTGTGGCGATGCTGCCCGCGCTGGCCCTCATCCCGGCGGTCACGACCGTGAACGGTCAGCTGGCCGCGACGCTCGCCCCGACCGCGGTGAGCCTCACCCTGCTGTTCATCGGCATGTGGCGGGCGCAGCGGTTCTCCCGGGAGTGTGAGGCACGGGAGGCGGGCCGCGCCGACCTGCCCTGAACCCCGGCGGACAGAGGTCAGCCCGCCGCGCGCAGCGTCCGGCACACGGCCAGGAGCCGCTCGCGCAGGACCGCGCCGCGTTCGGCGAAGTCGCGCTGGTACTCCATGTACGCGGCCTTGCCCTCGGCGGTCTCGATCCGGACCGGTTCGTATCCCCACTCCACGAGGTCGTACGGCGAGGCCCGCATGTCCAGGGTGCGGATCTCCTTCGAGAGTTCGAAGCAGTCCACCACCAGCTCTGACGGAACCGCGGGCGCGAGCTTGTACGCCCACTTGTACAGGTCCATGTTGGCGTGCAGGCACCCCGGCTGGTCCAACTCGGCCTGCGCCTCCCGGGTGGGCTGGAGGGTGTTGCGCGGGCGGGCCTCCTCGGTGAAGAACCGGAACGCGTCGAAGTGCGAGCACTGGATCCGGTGCGACTCCACGACCCGGTCGGTGCCCTCGTGGCCCAGCCGCAGGGGGACCTGCGAGTGCCGGACGTCCTCGGTGCGGTACACCATGGCCCACTCGTGCAGCCCGAAGCAGCCCAGGTGCGCGGGGCGCCCGGCCACCGAGGACAGCAGCCGCTCCACGAAGTCCAGGACCGGGCGTGCGGCGAGGAAGCCGGGTACGTCCAGCCCCACCCCGCCGTCGACCTCGGTGTAGAAGCGATCGGACAGCCGCTCGCGCGCGCCCTCGCCCAGCAGCACCGGGCCCGCCCCGGGGTGCCAGCGCCGCAGCTGCGCGGGCTTGAGGTTGTAGTAGGTGAACAGGAAGTCCTCGACGGGGTGCCGTTCGCCCGCGCGCCGCCGCCGCAGGTGGTCTCCGACCAGTGCGTCCACGCGCCGCGCGTGCCGCTCGGCGCGCCCGCGCCACTCCACCTCCGCCAGGCCCGTCAGGGTCTCGGTACTCGTTCCCGTCACGGGCCCCAGGGTATGTGCCGTGCTCCGCGCACCTGGCCTAGGCTGCGGACGTGCTGATCCCCACCGACGAACAGATCCGGGCCCTCCACGAGCGCTACGCGCCCACAGCCGAGGCCTTCGAGCGCGTGTACACGCACTGCCGTGCCGTGTGCGAGGTGGCGGAGCAACTCCTCGACCGCGCTTCCCCGAGTGTGAACGCTGATCTCGTGCGGGCCGGCTGCCTGCTCCACGACATCGGCGTGTACCGGCTGATGGACCCCTCCGGCCGGATCGACTACGCCCGCTACGTCAGCCACGGGGTCCTCGGACACGATCTGCTGGCGGGGGAGGGGCTGCCCGAGACCCTGTGCCGGTTCTGCTCCCACCACACGGGTGTGGGTGTGACCAGCGAGGATGTGCGCTCCCAGGGGCTGCCCATCCCGGTCGACGACTACCTGGCCGAGTCGCCCGAGGAGGAGCTGGTCATGTACGCGGACAAGTTCCACAGCAAGAGCCAACCGCCGGCGTTCCTCACCGCCGACGCCTTCGCGGCCAAGGTGCGGCGCTTCGGTGAGGACAAGGAGCTGCGGTTCAAGGAGCTGGTGGAGCGCTACGGCGAACCGGACCTGGCCGCGCTGTCCGACGCCTACGGCCACACGGTGGTCTGACCCGCGGAGCAGCCCGCCCCGCGTGGAGCCGCCTCAGTTCGACTGCTGTACCGGCAGGTGGCGTCCCAGGTAGCCCACGTAGACGCGGTTGGTGGTGTCGGGGCCCAGGTGCGGGAAGAAGTACAGCCGCGGGCAGATGCCGTATTCGATGTCCAGTTTGATGTGCGCGTACATCGGGACCCGGCCGGCCGGGTCCACCTCGGGCGGGACCCGGAACACCCGCTTCTCGTTGAGTTTCCCCCGGTTGCGGACGTAGTCGGACTCCTGCGAGGCCAGGCGCTTGACCGGGATCACCCGGTAGCCGTTGGGCGGGTCGCGCAGGTAGGAGTGGAAGCCCAGCCCGCTGCCCGGGTTGTCGAACTGGTAACGGGCGTAGTCGTTGAGCGCCAGCAGCGCCTCCCAGGCCCGGGTGACCCACAGGCCCTCCTTGCGGCTGTCGGACAGCTCGTACACCGTCTGGTCCTCGATCGTGAAGAACAGGTGCGGCAGGGCCGTGCCGTCGGTGATCCGTTCCAGCAGCTCCCGGACGCTGGCGGGGGCGCGCTGGTCGGGGTCGCGTGGGGCCGGGGCCGCGGCCAGCCGGTACAGGCCCTCCTCGCGTACCCGGTCGCGCAGCCACCGGTTCTCGTAGCGGGCCTTGCGCCCCTCCTCCCTGGCCGTGGCCAGCTCGTCGGCCAGGTCCGCGGTCTCGGCGAGCAGGGCCTGGCGCTCGTCGGACAGCTCCTCGATCCGCCCGCTCAGCCGGCGGACCTCCTCTCTCAGCCGCTGTGTCTGCTTTTCCTGTGCCTTGGCGGCAGCGGCGGCCGCCAAACCCGCCGTGCCGTCGGAGTCCTGTTCCGACTGGTGCGCGATGACGTGCCCCGATCCGGTGGGCGGCGCCTGCTGGGGGACCGCGGGCCTGGTGCGCGGGCCCGCGCGGAGGTCGTCGGTCTCCTCGGTCAGAAAGGCGTCGATCGCCCTGAGCGGTTCCGGAAGTTCGATCCCCACAGCGTTGTCGCGCACCCGCCGGGACAGCGCGGCGCCGACCCAGTTGCGGATGCGCTCGCCTTCGCGGGCGGTGTCGAGGGTGTTCGGGCTCATCCGCGGGTGCCGTCCGGCGTCCTCATCGTCGGCGAGGTCCACCTCTGGTAAGAACGTGCGCACACCGCCCGCGGGCACGTCCAGGTCCCGGGGGAGGGCCCCGCCCACCCGCTCCAGGGCGGCCGCGTCCAGCACGTACCCGGCGCACATGCCGGTACAGCGGGACAGGGCCCCGGCCATGGAGTTGCGCCATTCGGCGACGGTCACGTCCCGCGGCGCCCCGGTGGCGACGATCGCCAACCGCCTGAGGGGATCGCGGACGGCCGACAGTAGTGCGTCCACGGCGGCGTCGTCGCGGCCCCGCACGATCTTCGGTGTCGGTGGCAGCGGGTGGGTGCCGTCGTGGGCCCTGACCGAGTCGAGGAGCATCCGTGCGGCCTCTGGCGGCATCACGTCCAGCCGGGGGGCTTCGGCCGGGTTGCCGGAGTTGCCGGGGGCGAGCTCGGGGTCGACGGTCATGTCGAGCCACACGAAGTTCCAGGGGGCGAGCTCGGGGTCGACGACCACGGTGACCAGGGTGCGCCACACGCCGTCCGGCTTCTCGGACTCGGTGACCAGGCGCAGGAAGGTGAGGCCCTCGTCGGTGTTGTCGTGCCGGGCGACCAGGGCGCGGGAGCGGTTGCTCAGCTCGTAGCGGCCGGAGGTGCTGAAGTCCACGCGCGCGCCCGAGTTGCCGCGTTTGCTGAGCCACCGGGAGAGGAAGCCCGAGGTAACGGCGACGAGTTCCCCGTCCGAGTTGGGTACTGCGACGAGCGTGCGGTAGACGAGCGGCAATGGGCCCTCCCGGGTTCCCGTCGGCGGCGGTGGACCCGAGGGTCTGGCTGAACGTACTGGCAGAGCCCTCTCCACCACTGTGTATCAAGGATCGCGCGGATGCCAGCGGTTGACCAAAGATCCCCTGACGTCGTTGCCCGTGCTCCACTGTGGCAAATCCCGGTGGGTAGGTTGGATGGTCTGGACAAGGCGGGTGCCGTCGGTCGGGGCTACCGTCGCCCACATGACCACGCACCCGTTCTGGCTGGCCGGCACCGCCGCGACCGGCGACACCGAAATGACCGTCCTCAACCCCTACACCGGTGCGGCGGCGGGCACCGTCTCCGTGCCCACCGAGGCCCAGGTCGAGCAGGCCGTCGCCGCCGCGCACGCGGTGGCCGACGAGGCCGCGGCCCTGCCCGCGCACGTGCGTGCCGGTGCACTCGACCACGTGTCCCGCCGGATCGGCGAGCGCGCGGAGGAGATCGCCCAGGTCATCACCGCTGAGAGCGGCAAGCCCGTCAAGTGGGCCCGTGCCGAGGCGGGCCGCGCGGTCTCCGTGTTCCGCTGGGCCGCCGAGGAGGCCCGCCGTGACAGCGGCGAGCTGCAGCGCCTCGACACCGACCCCGGCGGCACCGGCCGGATGGCCATGATCCGCCGGGTCCCCAAGGGTCCGGTCCTGGGCATCTCCCCGTTCAACTTCCCGATCAACCTGGTCGCCCACAAGGTCGCCCCCGCCGTCGCCGTGGGCGCTCCGGTGATCCTCAAGCCCGCGCCGGCCACCCCCATGACCGCCCTCATCCTCGGTGAGATCCTCGCGGAGACGGACTTGCCCGCGGGCATGGTCTCGGTACTGCCCATGCCCAACGAACTGGCCTCCCCGCTGATCACCGACGAGCGGCTGCCCGTCGTCTCCTTCACCGGCGGTCCGTTCGGCTGGGAGATCCAGCGGCGCGCACCGCACAAGCACGTCACCCTGGAGCTCGGCGGCAACGCCGCGGCCGTGGTGCTGGACGACGCAGACCTCGACTGGGCGGCCCAGCGGGTGGCCCTGTTCGGCAACAACCAGGCCGGTCAGGTGTGCATCGGGGTGCAGCGGGTGGTGGTCACCGACGCCGTCCACGACGACTTCCTTCCCCGCCTGGTCTCCCAGGTCGAGGCGTTGGGCACCGGTGACCCCGACGACCCGAAGACCGACGTCGGGCCGCTGGTCGACGAGGCCTCCGCCGAGCGGGTGGCGGCCTGGATCGACGAGGCGGTCGGGGCCGGGGCCACCCTCCTGACCGGCGGCACCCGTGACGGCGTGACCGTGGCGCCGACCGTCCTGGCCGACGCGCCCTCCGACGCCAAGGTGGTGCGCGAGGAGGTGTTCGGCCCGGTGCTGGTCGTCCAGCGGGTCGCCGACACCGACGCTGCCTTCACCGCGGTCAACGACAGCGACTTCGGCCTGCAGGCGGGCGTGTTCACCCGTGACCTGCCCACCGCCTTCCGCGCCCACCGGGAGCTGGAGGTCGGTGGTGTGGTGGTCGGTGACGTGCCCACCTTCCGCGCGGACCAGATGCCCTACGGCGGGGTCAAGGGCTCGGGTGTGGGCAAGGAGGGCCTCCGCGCCGCGATGACCGACCTCACCCACGAGCGGGTCCTCGTCCTCACAGGCATCGACCTGTAGCGGCAGTGGGTGCCGGGCCCAGCACCCGGCTCCGGCCCGGCGCCCCGGCCGCAGGCCGCGGCGCCGGGCACCCTTACAGCTGGGCCGCGTGGTTGTAGAGCCGTTCGGCCTCCGCGCCCAGGCGCGGCCCGTACTGGGTGTCCCGGTCGTCGGCGTACTTGAAGCTCACGACGGACGAGATGGCGCCCTGGCCGCTGTCGGGGTCGAAGTCGGAGAACCAGGGTCCGCCGCTGGATCCCTGGGTCATGGTGCAGCGCATCCCGTTGGCGGTGGTGCCTCCGGTGTCGGGGATCGTCCGGCCGGAGCAGTAGTGCAGGTCCCGGCCGTCGAAGGGGGACGCGGCGGGGTAGCCGAAGGCGTACACCTGGACCCCGTCGGCCACGCTCTGCTCGGTCCAGGTGTCGAAGGCCAGGGAATGGGCGCCGACCCGGTCCTGCACCGCGGCGCCCTCGTCCTCGTTGAGGACCACCATGGCGAAGTCGTAGCTGTCGTCCGCTTCGTTGGCCCACTCGGGGGCGACCAGCATGTCGCGGGCGGTGTACCTGCCGTGCGGGCCGTCGCCGTCGGAGTAGCCGGGCACGAAGGTCCAGTTGCGCGCCCAGGAACCGGTGCCGTCCTTGGCGCAGTGTCCGGCGGTTACCAGGGTGCTGCGGTTGTCGGCCTCCACGACCGAGGCCGAACAGGTGAAGTCGCGGTCGTCCATGGTCAGGAACACTTTGCCGGTGGTTTCGGTGACCAGGCCCCCTTCGCCCCACGGCTCTCCGTCGCTGTCAGGGTGGGCGGCCTGCGGTTCGGCGTCGGCCCCGTCCGGTTGGTTGAGCTCGGTGAGTTCGAGGGCCGGGTCGAGCATGCTGGTGATGGGCTTGGCCGCGGCCATGCGGTCCGCGGTCCAGTAGTCGAGGACGGCGGCGTTCTGCTCGTTGGTGACCGCCCCGTTCTGGTGAACGACCCCGTCCATCCGGGAGGAGGCCTGCTGTACGGGTGCGGCCTGTGCGGCGGGGGCGTGCGATGCGTGGATGGCCTGGGTGACCGCCGACGCGGGGGCCGGGAGTTTGTCGACGAGGGCGAGGCCGCCGAGGGCGACCGCGGCGGCGGCCAGCGGGGCGAGGATCTTGTGTGCGGAGGACGAGGTCATGGCCACGATTTTTGCACACTTGGAGTAACCTGTTGACTACTTTAAGTTTGTGGCGTGGCTTTCCCGGGAAGGTGGCCGACCGGCACTGCGGGAGTCGTGCCGATCGGCCACCGGTTCTGCCGGTTCCTGGACCCTCCCGTTACCCGAACGGGATGGTGACCTGGGTCGGGTTCTCCTCAGGGGAGCTCACCTCGACCGTGTTCCCGATACCGCTCTCACTCGTGTAGCGGGCGTCGTCGCTGTCCACCACCACGGCCAGCCGGTGTCCGGCCGGGACGTCCCAGACCACCGAGGAGAGCTCGGTCTCCACGGTCACCGGCTCACCGGGGGTGCCGTCGCGCAGGGTGTACGGAGCGTGGCTGAGCAGGGCGCCCGTGCCCCGGTCGTTCATGGCGTACAGGTACACGTACACCGACTGCTCCTCCGCGGTGGGGGTGAACGTGAACGTCACTTCGGGTGTTCCGGCCACGCGGGCGCCGTCGGGGTAGTCGGGGCTGGTCCACACCGCCGCCCGGTGCCGGTCCACGGTGGGCAGCGAGACGCCGGTGGGCACGTCGAAGAACTGCTGGAGGGCCCCGGACACGATGACCGTACCGCTGCGCGCCGTCGTGCCGATGCCGGTGCGGAAGTCGTACTCCCAGCCGGTCGCGGGCTCGGGCTCCATGGCGCCGCTGCTCTGCCAGCGCCCCCAGTCGGTGCTGGGCTGGTCGAGGTAGTACTGGTCGCTGCCGGTGGTCACGGAGGGCCAGTCCGGGTGGGAGGTCCAGTCGCCGCCGCCGTTGTTGGGCTTGACGTGCACCGGGTCCTCGGCGCCGATGCCGTTGTCCTCTCCCTTGAGGTGGTGGTCGAACCAGCGCGTGAGGTCCTCCCAGGTCTCGTTGGGCAGCCCGACGGCCCCGAACGCCTCCTGGGTGGCGTGGTCGCCGGGGGCCAGCATCAGCCGCTTCGGGCCGGAGAGCTCTTCGTGGAAGTCGGCCAGGTGGCTGACCGGGAACATGCCGTCGTTCCAGCCGTGCGCGATCATGACCGCCGTGCCGTTGGCGTTGATCTCGTCCACCTTGGTGGCCGCGGAGCGGTCCGGTGCGTGTTCGAGGATGGGGTCGACGTTGCCGTTCCGGTACTCGCGCTCCATCTCCTGGAGCGTCTCGCCGGGCGTGCCGAGCAGGTTTCCGGCCAGGAGCAGGAGCTCCGCGGACTGCTCGTCGATGGTCTCGTTGGGGTAGAGCGAGGCCTCCAGATCGGCCCAGCCGCTCATGGACCCGACCGCCTTGACCCGTTCGTCCTCGGCCGCGGTCAGCAGGCTGATGCCGCCGCCGTAGGAGATCCCGGCCATGCCGATGCGGTCGGCGTCGGCCTCGGTGTTGTCCAGGGCCCAGTCGATGACGGCGCTGGCGTCCGCGCGGTCCTCGGGCCCGGCCACCTCGATCCCGCCGCCGGAGTCCCAGAAGCCCCGTGAACTGTAGGCGACGACCTGGTATCCGGATTCCTCAGCGAGACGCTTGGCCGCGCCGACGTAGAGGATGTGCGGGGTGGCCCACGCGGACGGCATGACCAGCAGCGGGTGCGGTCCCTCGGTACCGGTGGGGGTGATGACCTTGGCCTTCAGTTCGGTGTCGTCATGGCTGACGATCGTCTCGTAGCTGATGGTGGAGCCGGCGGTGTCGGCCGCGGCGGGGGTGGGGGATACGGTCGCGGCGGCGATCACGGCCGCGAAGGTGCAGGCGAGCGTTTTGGTGCGCGGGCCCGCGGTGTCGCGTGACGGGGAGGAGAGCATGGCGGGAACCTCGGGGGTGGTGGGCGGGGGAGGCTCCGATGGACTGTCGCGCCGTCGCCATCGGGGAGGGCCGGTCGGGGTGCGGCCGTACCGGGTGTGATCGGTGTCGCTCTTTACTGTGAAGTAGGTTACTAACGAGTTAAGTTAAGCCATTCGCACGCCGCTGTAAAGACACGCACCTGTAAAGACCCGGGTTCCCGAAGGGCCGAGGCCTCTACTCCGGCGGGTGCGTGACAATGGAGGGGTGCGAGAAGAACAGCAGCGAACAGTAGTGATCCTGGGTTCGACCGGTTCGATCGGCACCCAGGCCATCGACATCGTCCAGCGCAATCCCGAGCGCTTCCGGGTGGTGGGGCTGGCCGCGGGCGGCGGCCGCGTGGATCTGCTCGCCAAGCAGGCGGTGCAGCTCGGGGTCGACCGGGTGGCCGTGGCGGACACGGCCCAGGCCGCCGAGCTCACGCGGCTCGTCGGCGAGCAGGGCGGTACCGCCGAAGTGCTGGCCGGGGCCGACGGTGTCGCCGAACTGGCCGGCTCGCCGTGCGACGTCGTCCTCAACGGGATCACCGGCGCGCTGGGCCTGGAGTCCACGCTCGCCGCGCTGCGCGCCGGGAACACCCTCGCCCTGGCCAACAAGGAGTCCCTGATCATCGGCGGGCCCCTGGTCCGCGACCTGGCCGAACCCGGCCAGATCATCCCGGTCGACTCCGAGCACTACGCCATCGCCCAGTGCTTCCCGTACCGCCCCTGGGAAGAGTTGACCAGCCCGGCCCAGGGCCTGGTGCACGCCCGGCTGAGCGAGGTGCGCCGCCTGGTCGTCACCGCCAGCGGCGGCCCCTTCCGCGGCCGCCGCGGCGACGAGCTCGCCGACGTCACCCCGGCCGAGGCGCTCAACCACCCGACCTGGAGCATGGGCCCGGTCATCACCGTCAATTCCGCCACCCTGGTCAACAAGGGGCTGGAGGTGATCGAGGCCCACCTGCTGTTCGACATCCCCATCGACCGGATCGACGTGGTCGTGCACCCGCAGTCGATCGTGCACTCCATGGTCGAGTACGTGGACGGCACCACCCTGGCCAAGGCAAGCCCGCCCAGCATGATGATCCCGATCGCCTACGGGATCGGCGCACCGCAGCGCGTCCCCGACGTGGCGCCCGGCATGGACTGGACCAAGGCGCAGAGCTGGACCTTCGAGCCCCTGGACGACGGGGCCTTCCCCGCCGTCCGGCTGGCCGCGGAGGTCGGTTCGGCGGGCGGAACCGCCCCGGCCGTCTACAACGCGGCCAACGAGGAGGCGGTCGACGCCTTCCTCGGGGGAAACCTCGCGTTCCCGTCCATCATGGACACCGTTGCCCAGGTAGTCTCTGAACACCAGCGGACGGACCGGCCCGGGGCCCCGACCCTGACCCTGGACGACGTGTACGCCGCTGACACCTGGGCCCGAACCCGCGCGCACGAGCTGCTCGCCCGCGGCTGAGGACCGACACTGGCTTGAGGAGAGATACATGGTCGTGCTGCTGACCGTGGTCGGGATCATCCTGTTCTTCGTGGGACTGCTGTTCTCGATCGCTTGGCATGAGCTCGGCCATATGTCCACGGCCAAGATGTTCGGGATCAAGTGCACCGAGTTCATGGTGGGCTTCGGCAAGACCCTGTGGTCCTTCCGCAGGGGCGAGACCGAGTACGGGATCAAGGCCGTGCCGCTGGGCGGCTTCGTGCGCATGGTCGGCATGCTCCCGCCCGGGCAGCGGGCGGCCGACGGCAGTTCCCGCAAGATGTCGCGGTGGCGGGCGATGGCCGAGGACGCCAGGGAGGCCTCCTACGTGGAGCTGGCCCCCGAGGACCAGGACCGGCAGTTCTACCAGCGCGCCCCCTGGAAGCGCCTGATCGTCATGTTCGCCGGTCCGGGGATGAACCTCATCCTCGCCACGTTCCTGCTCGGCGTGGTCTTCATGGGTTTCGGGGTCCCCAAGAGCAGCACCGAGGTCGGCGAGGTCCAGGACTGCGTGGTCCCCGCCGGTTCCACCGTCACCGAGTGCACCGACGAATTCGACCCCACCCCCGCCGCGGAGGCCGGGCTGGAGGCCGATGACGTCATCGTCTCCGTCGGCGGAGTGGAGACCCCGGAGTGGGTGCACGCCAACCAGCAGATCCGCGATTCCGTCGGCCCCACGGAGTTCGGTATCGAGCGCGACGGCGAGCGCTTCACCACCACCGTCGACCTCATCGAGAACGAGCTGCCCGCCCGCGACGCCGAGGGCGACTACGTCTACGAGGTCGACGAGCAGGGCGACCACGTCTACGACGACCAGGGCCACAGGGTCCGGGCCACCGAGACCGTCGGCTTCCTGGGCATCGTGTTCGTCCAGGAGCGCGAACCCCTCTCGGTGACCGAGTCCGCCGCCGAGGTGGGCGTCATGCTGGTCAACGTCGGTGAGGCGATCATCGCCCTGCCCAGCCGGGTGCCCGAGGTGTTCGGCGCCGCCTTCCTGGGCGAGCAGCGCACCGAGGACTCCCCGGTGGGCATCGTCGGCATCTCCCGGATCGGCGGCGAGATCATGTCCCAGGGCCTGCCGGTGGTGGACACCGCCGCGATTATGCTCAACATCCTCGCCGGGGTGAACCTCTTCCTCTTCGCCTTCAACATGCTGCCGATCCTGCCGCTGGACGGCGGCCACATGCTCGGGGCGATCTGGGAGTCCATCAAGAAGTGGACCGCGCGGCTGTTCCGCAAGCCGGACCCAGGGCCGGTCGACGTCGCCTTGCTGACACCTGTGGCCTATGTCGTGGTGGCCTGTTTCCTGGTGTTCAGTGTCATTTTGCTCGTGGCGGACCTGGTCAACCCGGTGCTCCTGTTCGGCTGATCCGGTGTGAATGCTCCCACTTCGGCCGTGCGTTCCCTCAAGGGCGGGTAACCTTGGGGTCGCGTTCCGGGAACGGCGCCGCGGCCGAGGCCGCTGGTACAGGTGCACCCGAACGCGGCTCCGGGCGCTGTTCCGGGCGCCCTTCCTCACGAACCGGACGACCACAAGTGCCGCCCCCCTCCGGCGGCAGACGAGGTGAATCAAGCGTGACCATCGATCTCGGTATCCCCGCAACTCCGCCGCGCCCGATGGCGACCCGGCGCACGACGCGGCAGATCATGGTCGGGAACGTTCCCGTCGGTGGGGACGCCCCGGTGTCCGTGCAGTCGATGACCACCACCCGCACCGCCGACATCAACGCGACGCTCCAGCAGATCGCCGAGCTGACCGCCTCCGGTTGTCAGATCGTCCGGGTGGCCGTGCCCACCAACGACGATGCCGAGGCGCTGCCGGTCATCGCGAAGAAGTCGCAGATCCCGGTGATCGCCGACATCCACTTCCAGCCCAAGTACGTGTTCGCCGCGATTGAGGCCGGCTGCGCCGCCGTGCGCGTCAACCCGGGCAACATCAAGAAGTTCGACGACAAGGTCGCGGAGATCGCCAAGGCGGCCGGCGACGCGGGCACCCCGATCCGGATCGGGGTCAACGCCGGTTCGCTCGACAAGCGCCTGCTGGAGAAGTACGGCAAGGCCACGCCCGAGGCGCTGGTGGAGTCCGCGCTGTGGGAGTGCTCGCTGTTCGAGGAGCACGGTTTCCGCGACATCAAGATCTCGGTCAAGCACAACGACCCGGTCGTGATGGTCAACGCCTACCGGCTCCTGTCCGAGTCGTGCGACTACCCGCTGCACCTGGGTGTCACCGAGGCCGGCCCGGCCTTCCAGGGCACCATCAAGTCCTCCGTGGCCTTCGGCGCGCTGCTGTCGGAGGGGATCGGCGACACCATCCGCGTCTCCCTGTCGGCCCCGCCGGCCGAGGAGGTCAAGGTCGGTGCGCAGATCCTGGAGTCCATGGGCCTGCGCGAGCGCGGCCTGGAGATCGTGTCCTGCCCGAGCTGCGGCCGCGCCCAGGTGGACGTGTACACGCTCGCCGAGGAGGTCACCGCGGGGCTCGAGGGCATGGAGGTGCCGCTGCGCGTTGCCGTCATGGGCTGCGTCGTCAACGGCCCGGGTGAGGCCCGTGACGCCGACCTCGGTGTAGCCTCCGGCAACGGCAAGGGCCAGATCTTCGTCAAGGGCGAGGTCATCAAGACGGTGCCCGAGTCCAAGATCGTGGAGACCCTCATCGAGGAGGCCATGCGCATCGCGGAGGAGATGGGCGAGAGCGGGGCCGAGGGCGAGCCCAGCGTGTCCGTCGCCTGACCGGCCGGCACCACACCGCTTCTGAGGGGGAGCACGGCGAACGCCGTGCTCCCCCTTTTGCGTGGGTGGAACAGCGCGTGGTCGAGACCGTGTGCGGGGGAACAGTGTGCGGGCGGAACAGGTCGGGGCTCGGGGCGCTTACATCTAACGATGCGCTCAGGTCGCCCAACGTTGCAGGTCAAGCGAGTGTCATCACGGAGAGTCAGGTCATATGGCATGCGTCACTCTTGTGTGCGTTTTCTTGCGCGCAGACGCATGATTGCGCCGGAGAAGCCAGACAAACGCAACGTATGTGGGTCATGTTACTCAGGCAACGCCATTAACGTTGCCTAGGGCACATTTGGGGCGCCGTTGGTTCGAGACGGCGCCGAACTTGTGTCTCAGTCCCGTAGAACGTCGAGGAGTCATTTCGTGGTGGACCAGAAGACCCGCGTGCCCGAGGGCACGGGTGTGCCCACGCTCGGGCAGCGCCTGAGCCGGCGCAAGCCCGTCGAGAAGCTGGTGGCGGAGACCGAGAGCGGAACCGGGCTGCGCCGCACCATGGGCTTCTGGCAGCTGTCCATGATCGGTATCGGCGCCACTCTGGGCACCGGTATCTTCGTGGTCCTCGGCGAGGCCGTCCCGATCGCCGGCCCCGCCGTCATTCTGGCGTTCGTCCTGGCCGGCGTCACCGCGCTCTTCTCCGCCCTCGCCTACGCCGAGATGGCCGGGATGATCCCCGCCTCCGGTTCGGCCTACTCCTACAGCTACGCCACCATGGGCGAGTTCATGGCCTGGGTGTGCGGCTGGTGCCTGATGCTCACCTACGGCGTCTCCGTCGCTGCGGTCGGCGTCGGCTGGGGCCAGTACATCAACGAGCTCCTGTACCTGACCACCGGGCTGGCTCTGCCCGTCGAGTTCCTGGTCGGCCCCATGGAGGGCGGCCTGATCAACGCGCCCGCCGCGATCGTGGTCCTGCTGTCGATGTTCGCCCTGCTCGCGGGAGTCCGCGAGAGCACGCGCGCCAACGCCGTCATGGTGGTCATCAAGGTCGCCGTCCTGGTGATGTTCGTGGCCATCGCGATCACCGCCGTGCAGGACGGCAACTTCGCCCCGTTCATGCCGATGGGCATGGCCGGTGTCTCGGCCGCCGGCGCCACCCTGTTCTTCTCCTACATCGGCTTCGACTCCGCCTCCACCGCGAGCGAGGAGGCCAAGAACCCGCAGCGCGACCTGCCGCGCGCCATCATGTTCTCGATGATCGTGGTCACCGCGATCTACTGCCTGGTGGCCTTCAGCGCGGTCGGCGCACTCAACTGGACGGAGTTCGCCGAGGGGGAGACCTCCCTCGCCGGGATCCTGACCATGGTCACCGGAACGCCGATCTGGGCGGTCGTCTTCGCGGCCGGCGCCGTGTTGGCCCTGGCCAGCGTCGTCCTGGTCGTGCTCTACAGCCAGACCCGCATCCTGTTCGCGATGTCCCGGGACGGGCTCATCCCCAAGGCCTTCTCCAAGGTCGACGCCAAGGGCACCCCGCGCGCCAACACCGTCATCACGTCGCTGTTCATCGCCTTCCTGGCGGCGCTCATCCCGCTCGGTCCGCTCGCCGACGCCACCGCGATCGGCACGCTCTTCGCCTTCGCCCTGGTCAACGTGGCCGTCCTGGTCCTGCGCAAGCGCCGCCCCGACCTCAAGCGCGCCTTCCGGATGCCCGGCGCCCCGGTCACCCCGGTCCTCGGCGTCCTGGCCTGCGCCTACCTGATGTTCAGCATGTCGTTGAGCGTCTGGGTGGCCTTCGGTGTCTGGCTCGCGCTGGGCCTGGCCATCTACTTCGGTTACGGCATGCGCCGTTCCGCCCTCGAGACCGAACCCGCCTTCGAGGTCCGTTCCTAGCGCTTCCGCCCCGCCCCGGCCCACCGCGCCAAGCCCGAGTCGGTGGGTCGGGGCGCGAAGAGGAGATTGTGCGCAACAGAACACTGCCGTTCGGCGGGAAGTCGCAACAGAGTGCACGCCCGGCGCACGGTTTCCACGCGGGTGTCCACCTAGAGTGGACGCGGCCGAACAGCGACGACACACCGGGGGTGAAGAGCGATGCCCACACCACTGCGCGTGGCCCTCGACCAGGGCACGGGACGCAGCGGCGACACCGCCGACGCCCTCGACCGGCTCCGGGACCGGGCCCGAGTGGCCGCGGCCCACGGCGCCGCCCTATTGGTCAGCCCGGAGATGTCGCTGACCGGGTACAACATCGGTGCTGAGGTCGACCGGCTGGCCGAGCCCGCGGACGGGCCGCTCTTCGACGCGGTGTCCCGGATCGCCGCCGACACCGGCTTGGCGATCGTCTACGGCTTCGCCGAGCGCGCCGACGGGAATGTGTACAACGCGGTACAGCTCGTGGACGCCACGGGGGCTTCCCAGGCGTTGTACCGCAAGGCCCACCTGTACGGCGGCCTCGACCGGGACCTCTTCAGCCCCGGAGGCGAGCTGGTCGTCCAGGCCGACATCGGGGGCCACCGGCTCGGCTTCCTGGTCTGCTACGACGTGGAGTTCCCCGAGGCGGTGCGCGCGCACGCGCTGGCCGGGACCACGTTCCTCGTCGTGCCCACCGCCCTGATGGGCCCCAACACCTCAGTGGCCACCCTCCTCGCCCCGGCTCGGGCGATGGAGAACCAGATCCACCTCGCGTACGTCAACCGCTGTGACACCGAGGGTGAGCTCGACTACGTCGGGCTGAGCGCCCTCGTGGGGCCCGACGGCACCGAACTGCTGCGCGCCGGTCCCACGGAGGCCCTGCTGGTCGGCGACGTCGACCCCGCGGCCGCCGAGGAGACCCGGGCCGAGCTCTCCTACCTGGGGGACCGCCGCCCGGATCTGTACTCCGCCCCGCTGAACTGACCGGCACCGACCACTCCGGGAAGTCTGCGGACACCGAACACCCCGGGAAGGCCGCGGACACCACGCGCACCACACCCGCCATCCCCGTGCCCAGTGAAGGAGGGCCTCATGACGTCTGCCGTGCCCACGGCCGCCGGTAACGCTCCCGCCAACGCCTCGGCGGACGACCGTCCCCTGACCATGTCAGGGCCCGACTTCCCGTTCGCCTACGACTCCTTCCTGGCCTCCCCGGCCGGGCTGGGCCAGGTGCCCGCCGAGCACCACGGCGCCGAGGTCGCGGTCATCGGCGGCGGCCTGTCCGGCATCGTCGCCGCCTACGAGCTCATGAAGATGGGTCTGCGGCCAGTCGTGTACGAAGCGGACCGGATCGGCGGGCGCCTGCGCACCGAGCGCCTGCCGGGCTGCCCCGACGACGTGGTCGCCGAGATGGGCGCGATGCGCTTCCCGCCGTCGTCCACCGCCTTCTGGCACTACGCGGACCGGATGGGCCTGCGTACCAACGCCTTCCCGAACCCGCTCTCCGACGCCACCCCGAGCACCGTCGTCGACCTCAAGGGCGAGTCGCACTACGCGACGCACCTGGACGACCTGCCCGACGTCTACCGCGACGTGGCGCAGGCCTGGGACCGGACGCTGGAGAGCGTCGACCACACCCGGATGCAGACGGCGATCCGGGAACGCGACGTGGCCGCGCAGAAGGAGATCTGGAACCGGCTGGTCGAGAAGCTGGACAACCAGACCTTCTACGGATTCCTGTGCGAGTCCCCGGGCTTCTCCTCCTTCCGCAACCGGGAGATCTTCGGTCAGGTGGGCTTCGGCACGGGCGGCTGGGACACCGACTTCCCCAACTCCATCCTGGAGATCCTGCGGGTCACCTACACCGGGGCGGACGACGACCACATGGGCATCGTCGGCGGCGTCGACCAGCTCCCGCTGCGCCTCTGGGAGGACGCACCGGACAAGCTCGTGCACTGGGCCCAGGGCACGTCTTTGTCCTCGCTGCACGGCGGCGAGGCCCGCCCGGCGGTCACCGCCCTGCGCCGCACGTCCGCCAAGGGCTCCCCGGCGGGCAACATCACGGTCACCGACGCCTCCGGTTCCACCCGGACCTACCCCTCCGCGGTGTTCACGGCGCAGTCGTGGATGATGCTGTCCAAGATCGACTGCGACGACGACCTGCTGCCGATCGACCACTGGACGGCGATCGAGCGCACCCACTACATGGAGTCCTCGAAGCTGTTCGTGCCGGTGGACCGCGCCTTCTGGCGCGACAAGGACCCGGAGACCGGCAGGGACGTCATGAGCATGACGCTCACCGACCGCATGACCCGGGGTACCTACCTGCTGGAGGGCGAGGACCCGGACGGCCCCGCGGCGATCTGCATGTCGTACACCTGGTGCGACGACTCGCTCAAGTGGCTGCCGCTGTCGGCCAACGAGCGCATGGAGGTCATGCTGGCGTCGCTCGGCAAGATCTATCCGAACGTCGACATCCGCTCCCACATCACGGGTGACCCGGTCACCGTCTCGTGGGAGGACGAGCCGTACTTCATGGGCGCGTTCAAGGCCAACCTGCCCGGCCACTACCGCTACCAGCGGCGCCTGTTCACGCACTTCCACCAGGAGGACCTGGCCGAGCGCCACCGGGGCCTGTTCCTCGCCGGCGACGACGTGTCCTGGACGGCGGGCTGGGCCGAGGGAGCGGTGCAGACCGCCCTGAACGCGGTGTGGGGCGTCATGCACCACTTCGGCGGCGAGACCGACCCGATCAACCCCGGCCCCGGCGACCTCTTCGACGAGCTCGCCCCGGTCACCCTCCCGGACGACTGACCCGGCGAACGGACCGCGCTGGGCCATGGCCCCTCCGAGTCCCTCCGGGGTCTCGGCCCACGGGCTGTGGAGGATGCGGGCGTCCGTGTACTGTCCTCAGGCAGGGAAGGCACCCGTGGTACCTGCGGTCCCCCGTGTCCGGAGGGGCGCTCGGCCACGGGTACGCCTCCCCGCCGGCGAGGAACGGGAGCCGTGCGAGACGGTCATGGCCGTTGCGTCCAGGGCCAGCACGGCCCCGGCCCGTGCTCGAACCCTGAGGACGACGATGGCGAACGCGGTGGACGGAAGAAGGTCGGTCACGAGCAAGGTGCTGGCGCTGTTGGGCGCCTTCACACCCGACACGCCCGAACTCAACCTGACCGAGTTGGCCCGGCAGGCCCGAATCTCCCTGCCCACCGCGCACCGCCGGGTCTCCGAACTCGTCGAGTGGGGTGCGCTGGAACGCGGATCGGACGGCCGCTACCGGATCGGTCTGCGCCTGTGGGAGGTGGCCTCCCTGGCCCCTCGCGGCCTGGGCCTCCGAGAGGCGGCCAGGCCCTTCCTGGAGGACCTGTACGAGGTGACCCGGGAGAACGTGCAGCTCGCGGTCAGGGAAGGCAGCGAACTCGTCTTCGTCGAGCGGATCGGCGGGCGGGACGCCGTCCCGGTCCTGACCCGAATCGGCGGCCGGTTCGACCTGCACCCCACCGGCGTCGGCATGGTGCTGCTCGCCTACGCGCCCGCCGACGTCCAGGAGGAGATCCTGTCGTCGCCGCTGCGCGCCTACACCCCGAGGACGGTGACCGACCCCGTGGACCTGCGCCTGAGGTTGGCGGAGGTGCGTCAGAAGGGCTACTCGGTCAGTGAGGGCCAGGTGACCACCGACGCGCTGTCCGTGGCGGCGCCCGTGTTCGGCTCCGACGGCTCCGTCGTCGCCGCCGTCTCTTTGGTGGTGCGGCTCGACGACGCGCGTCCCCGTGCCCTGGCGCCCCTGGTGCAGGAGGCCGCCCGGGGGATCTCCCGGGCACTGAGCACCGCTTCGGCCGGCGACTCCTAGTCCTAGCCTCGGCGGTCCCCTGGTGGCCCTTCGCCGTGTGCTGCCTCCGGTGCCTGGCCGGCCGTGTCGGGATCCGTGGAGGCCAGGCGCGCACCGCTGCCGCGCAGGCAGGCCACGGCGATCCCGCCGAGGACGAACACGCCGGCGGTGACCGCGTAGAGCTGGCCGGAGGACCACCCGGCGTCCAGGAGCGCGCCGGTGATGAGCGGGGCCAGGATCGCGCCGAGCCGGCCCACCCCGATCGCCCAGCCGACGCCGGTCGAACGCACGGAGGCGGTGTACAGCGAGGGCGTGATCGCGTACAGGCCCGCCACGCAGCCGTTGCTGAACAGGCCGATCGCACCGCCGAGCGCGAACGCCAGACCCAGGACCCCGGTGGTGGGCACGAACGCCACTAGCAGGACCGCGGCCAGGAGCATGTACACCACGAGGACGCGCTTCAGGGCGAAGCGGGCGGCGGCCACACCCAGGATCGCGGCGCCGAAGATCCCGCCGACGTTGAGGAGCGTGCCCCCGGTGATGCCCTCGTTGGCGGAGAGGCCCGCCTCCACCAGCAGTGTCGGCGTCCAGGAGGTCACGAAGTAGAAGCCGTACATCACCATGAAGAACGCCACCCACACCAAGAGCGTCGAGCGCACGGTCTCCGGCGTGAGCAGTTGGCGCACCTGGCCCTTGGGCTTCGTGTCCTGTGCGGTCACCGGGGGCAGGGCCTTCAGCGCGGGCTGGCCGATCCTGCGCATCAGCGCGTTGACCCGCTCCAGCGCATGTGCGGGGCGCTTCGAGAGCAGGTGGTCCAGGGACTCGGGAAGCCGGACCAGGACGATGGGGATGAGGACCACTGTCATCAGTCCGCCCACGAGGAAGACCGAACGCCAGCCGAACTGGTCGATCAGCAGCACGGAGAGGACACCGCCCGCGGTCGCGCCCACCGCGAATCCGGCCGAGTTGAGGCTGACCGCCAGTCCCCGCCAGCGCTGGTTGGCGGACTCGCTGGCGATCACGTTCGCCGAAGCGAGCATGGCGCCGATGCCCACGCCGGTGAGGATGCGCAGGAGCCCCAGCTGGGCCGCGTCCTGGGCGACGGACGACAGCAGCATGCCGACCGCGGCGATGACCAGGCTGAGCAGGGTGAGATTGCGGCGTCCGATGAAGTCGCCGAGCGGCGCCAACAGGATGGACCCGGCGGCCATGCCGAACAGCCCCGCGCTGAGGAGGAAGCCGACCTGGGCGCCGGAGAGCCCCCAGTCGGCGGCGACGGCATTGGCGGTGAAGGCCATGACGAGGACGTCGAATCCGTCCGAGACGTTCAGGGCGACGCAGATGATGACCGTCCCCCACTGGAACCGTGTCATCGCGCTGGCGTCGATGCGCTCTCGCAGCTGAGCAGCCATCTGGGACGAACCCTCCGGGGCGGGGATGTGAATCGCACCACATGGTCACGGGTGCTCGTGCGGGGCGCAACATGCCTTTTCACTCAGTGAAAGACTCGTCGCGGTGAACCTCCCTCGGCGACTGGATCCGGACGGTTACCTCGGTCCGCTCGACGTGAGCGCGGTGATGAGACGCCGCCAGTCACCCGGGTGGATCCGCACCCGGACGGCCTCGGGCTGGAGGGCACGGGCTCTCGCAAGGGTTCTGGCCGGCGGGGCTCGGCTGGGGCGTGTCCGCCGGACCACCTTAGGGCAGGTCGGCGGTTCCGGCCAGGATGGGCTGGTCGACCAGGCGCGACAGCACCAGGGTGCTCTTGGTGCGCACGACGAAGGACTCGGCGCCGATGCGCTCGATGACCTCTTCGAGGTGCTGGGTGTCGCGGGCGCGGATCTGCACTATGGCGTCGGCCTCACCGGTGACCGTGCACGCCGAGGTGATCTCCGCGTAGCCCGACAGGCCCTTGCGTATCTCCCCCGGGGAGGTCCGCGCGCGGCAGTAGAGCTCGATGAAGGCCTCCGTCGTCCAACCGACGGCCTGCGGTTCGACCACCACGGTGAAGCCGCGTACGGCGCCCGAGTCGACGAGGCGGTCTACGCGGCGCTTGACGGCGGACGGGCTCAGTCCGACCTCGCCGCCGATCTCGGCGAAGCTCATCCGCGCGTCCGCGCCGAGTATCGCGATGATTCGCTCATCGACGCGATCCAGCCGCATTGTGCCCCTTTGTCTGTGTCTGATCCGACCAGGGCACATGTTACCGCCGGAGTGCCCAAACGGGTCCCGTGTCGTTTCCTTGTGTCACGCTGAGTAGCGGAAAGAATGCTTGGGGGAATGTAGTCGACATCGGGGGTCAACGAGTGCGAGTCCGTACCGGCACACAGCGGGCGGCTGTCTCCGCCGGGGTCCTCCTCGCCTCCCTCGTAGTTGCTCCACCCGTGTCCGCCGACACGGTTCAGTCCGCCGGGCCTGGTGGCCAGGCCGCTGACATCGACCAGGCCGACCGCATCGACCAGAAGGCCCTGGGCTGGCAGCCCTGCACGGACCTCGACCCGGTCGACGGCGAGGACCTCGAGTGCGCCACCGTCACCGTCCCCATGGCACGCACCGCCGACGGCGAGCGCGCCACGGGCCCGGACGGAGACCCGGCCGCAACGGTCGAGATCGCGCTCTCCCGCGTCCCCGCCACCGGGGCCGCCGAGCACACTCTGCTGGTCAACCCCGGCGGTCCCGGCAGCGCCGGTCGCCTGTGGGCCGCGCACACCCACCACCGGATGCCCGAGGAGCTCCGCGAGACCTACGACGTGGTCGCCTTCGACCCCCGCGGCATGGGCGCCTCGGAACCAGCGATCAGCTGCGACCCCGGCTTCTTCGCACCCGTCCGCAAGGACACCGTTCCAGCCGACGCGGCCGAGGAGGAGGCCCTGCACGCCGACGCCGAGGCCTACGCCGAAGCCTGCGCGGAGGACGCCGGTCCGCTGCTGGACCACATGCGCACCGAGGACTCCGCGCACGACATGGACGCCATCCGGGTCGCCCTCGACCTCGAACAGGTCGACTACCTGGGCTACTCCTACGGCGGCTACCTCGGAACCGTCTACGCCTCCCGCTACCCGGACAGTGTGCGGGCCGTGGTCCTGGACAGCGCCGTCAACCCGGACAACCCGTGGCACGAGAGCAACCTCGTGCAGAGCCGTGCCCTGGACCGCGCCGCCGGCAACTTCTTCGACTGGGTCGCCCGCCACGACGACACCTACGGCCTGGGGGCCGACGGCGGAGCCGTCGCGGACGCCTACTACGGCCTGCGCGCCGAGGTCCGCGACCACCCCGTCGGGGACACGGTCGGACCCACAGAGCTGGAGGGGGCCGTCATCGTCGTCGCCTACAGCGGCCAGGCCTGGCCCGCGGTGGCCGACGCCCTGTCCGCCCAGATCAACGACGACGACCCGGCCCCGCTCCTCGACCTCCACGAGACGCACGGGGACCACGCCGAGGACGACCCCGCCTACGGCGGCTACCTCGCGGTGCAGTGCACCGACACCGTCTGGCCCGACGACCGCCAGACGTGGCGCGCCAACGCCCAGGAGGCGCACGAGGACGCACCCTTCATGGGATGGCACAACATCTGGTACAACGCGCCCTGTGCCTCCTGGCCGGGGGAGTCCGACGCCTGGTTCCAGGTCGGTGACGACCCAGGCGATCACCCCGCCTACGACGGCGACGTCCTCGTCGTGCACGCCACCGGTGACGGCGCCACCCCCGTGGAGGGCTCCTACGCCCTCCGCGACCGGCTGCCCGGAGCCTCTCTGGTGATCGAGGAGGGCGGCATCACGCACGGTGTCTCGCTCACCGGAAACACCTGCGTCGACGAGGCCGTCGTCGACTACCTCCAGGACGGAACCCTCCCCGAGCGCGGGGCCGAGGGTCCGGACCTGACCTGCGATGCCCAACCCGCCCCCGATCCGCGCACCGCACAGACCGCCCCTCACGCGCCGCTGACAGGATTTGGTCCAATCGGCACCGAACACCCAGGTGAGTCCGGCCAGGTGGTGGAATAAGCTGGAATCGGCGCGAATTCGTCGTGGGCCCGTGGGCCGATCCGGTATCCCGCCGGACACGGTGACCGGGTAGATGGGGGAGATGCGATGCTGCGGACCTCGCCGGTTCGGATTCTGGGAGAACGCGACCGGGAGGCCGTCCAAGTACTTCTGGACTCCGACCCCGTGGGCAACGTCTTCGTGGCCTCGCGTCTGATGAGCACCGGTATCTCCGGTGGCGGTGTGGGAGCGGAAGTCTGGGGCCATGTCGAGCGCGGCAGGTTGACCGCCCTGTGCTACTCGGGCGCCAACCTCGTTCCGGTCAACGCCGGTCCGGCGGCCGTGCGCAGCTTCGCCGACCACGCCCGCTGGCGCGGTCGCCGGTGCTCGTCGATCGTCGGCCCGGTGGAGGCGGTCAGCGACTTCTGGCAGCAGGTCACCCCGGCCTGGGGCGCGGCCCGGGTGATCCGGGAGAGTCAGCCCGTTCTGGAGATCGACGGTCCGCCCTCCGTGCCCGCGGACCCGCTCGTGCGCCGCGTGCGCGTCGCCGAGATCAACACCCTGGTACCCGCCTGCGTGGCCATGTTCACCGAGGAGGTCGGCGTCCCGCCGGACTCGGGCGACGGCGGTGCCCTGTACCGCGCCCGCGTCGAGGAACTGGTCCGCACCGGTCGGGCGTTCGCGCGGATCGAGGACGGCCGGGTGGTGTTCAAGGCGGAGATCGGCGCCGTGACCAGGCACGCCTGCCAGGTCCAGGGGGTGTGGGTCCACCCGGACCTGCGCGGCCAGGGCCACTCCAGCGCGGGCATGGCCGCCGTGGTCAACTACGCGCTGGCCGAGATCGCACCCAGGGTCACGCTGTACGTCAACGACTTCAACACACCGGCCCGCGCCACCTACCGGAGAGTCGGCTTCCGGCAGGTGGGCGAGGTCATGTCGGTGCTCTTCTGAGGGCTCTTCCAGGCGCGCTCCGCACGGGTTGAAGGCCGGACGGGGAGACTGTCCTGGCCCCGGTGCTTTCCGCGTGCCGCGTGCCGGTTGAAGCGCGGGGCGGCCTTGATGCGCCGAGGGTAACGGTTACTGCGTTGTTCCAGTGTTCTTGCGCTGGCTGGCGTTGAAGCGCGCTTTCTTCTGGCGGTTCCCGCACGTGTTCATGTCACACCATTTGCGGGTGCGGCTCTGACTGGTGTCGAAGAACGCGGCCCGGCAGGTGGGCGATGCGCACAAGGCCAGTTTTCCGTCCCGTTCGCCCGCGATGATGCTGATCGCGTCGGCGGCGACGACGCTGAGGGCGTCCTCTACGCGGGGGGTCGGGCCGAGCCGCCACTGCCGATTTCCCTCGGGCGTCAGAACGGCCGCGGACCGCCCCTGAACGCTGAAGTCATTGATGGTCTGGACAGCGGGCGCTGGGAGAGGGTCCTGATTCGCGGCCGCTGTCGCGGCGGCGTGGATTGCTTCCCTCAGTTCCCGGGCGCGTTCCAGCTGTCCGGTGGTGCAGGAGTCCACGGCGAGCCCGTTCACCCCGAGCCAGTCGACGAGTCGCTGCGGCGTGGGAATGCGCTCCAGGGCGTCGCCGCGGCGCTCCGTCAGTGTCGCCGTGAAGCTGGTCGTCAGCTCGGTGCCGGGGCGGAAGTCAGGGAACTGTGCAGACATGGAACCACCTTAGCTGGTTGCCGTTCGGCGATCCGGGATGCTAGAACCGTCTTAGATGGTTCGCGAGACACGCAACCGGTTCTGCGATGGCCAGGAGGTCTCATGCCCCGTCCAACCAGCGGCGTACAAGCATTCGAAGCCCACGCAACCGCCGCCGACCTCGACGATCTGCGCGCACGGCTGGCCGCGGCGCGACTGCCGGAAGCCGAGACGGTCTATCGCGCCGCACCCGACCCCCGCCGGTGGGAACAGGGCGTTCCCCTCTCCGACCTCGTCGAAGTCGTGGACTACTGGCGCACCGGATACGACTGGCGGTCGTTCGAAGAGCGCCTCAACCGGATCGGCCAGTTCCGCACGACCATTGATGGCCTGGGCATCCACTTCCTGCACCGCCGGTCCGCGCGCGCAGATGCCACGCCGTTGATCGTGACGCACGGCTGGCCGGGCAGTATCGCCGAGTTCGTCGACGTGGTGGACGAACTGGCAGATCCGAAAGACGCGGACGCGCCGGCGTTCCACGTCGTGGTTCCCTCGCTCCCGGGCTTCGGTTACAGCGACAAGCCGACCACCACCGGGTGGGGAACCGAAAAGATCGCGGCCGCATGGGTGGAGCTGATGGGCAGGCTCGGCTACAAGCAGTTCGCAGCCCACGGCGGCGACTGGGGAGGTATCGTCACGACGGTTCTCGGCGGCAGGTTCCCGGAGCAGGTTCTCGGCATCCACACAACGGTCGCGCAGGCACCGCCCGGGTTGTCAACGGACGGGCTGACGGAGGCCGAACGCAAGTGGACCGAGGACACCCGCGATTTCTGGCGCCACCGCGCGGCGTACGCGAAGCAGCAGGCGACCCGGCCGCAGACCACCGGCTACGCGCTCGTCGACTCACCGGTCGGGCTTCTCGCCTGGATTCTCGACAAGTTCGCCGAGTGGACGGACACCGAGGACAGCCCGTTCGAGACGATTTCCATGGACAGGGTTCTGGACAACGTCACCCTGTACTGGCTGACGCGGAGCGGCGCATCGGCGGCCCGCATCTACTACGAAAGCCACAACTCGCTCGATCCCGAACTCCGGGTCGACGTCCCGTCAGCGATCACCATGTATCCCCACGACATCGAGAAGAGCCCGCGCCCCTGGGCACAGGAGCGGTACCGGCAGATCGTCCGATGGAGGTCGCCCGAGACCGGGGGACACTTCCCGTCGCTGGAGATGCCCGGGTACTTCGTCAGGGACCTGCGGGAAGGCCTCGCGGCGGTGCTGGCCGCTTCCCGGTGATTACGGCCGGGTGCCGGGACCGGAACGAGCCCGCGCCCTTCCCGGGGCGGTTCGACCGGACACCCGCACGACCAGCGCGCCCAACCGGCCCCGGTCCACCGGTGCCGTACAAGCGCGGGGAGGCGAGCGGACCCCGACGTCTGGAGGGCTGTTCCTGACGAGTCCGTGTCACATTCGCCGCGCACCCGGGGCGCTCCGGGGCCCTTCTCGGTACCGTGGACACAGTCATCCCACCTCTCCCCGTTCGCTCGTGCCCGAGAGGGGCCCCATGCTCCGCAACCCGACCGGGCGTGACCGCCTGGGTCTGGCCCTCCTGCTCGCCATGCTGACGGTGTTGGGCCCGCTCAACATCGACATGTACCTCCCGGCCTTTCCCGAGATCTCCGAGGACCTCGGGGCCAACGCCTCGCAGGTGCAGCTCAGCCTCACCGCCTGCCTGGTCGGGCTCGCCGTCGGCCAGGTGGTGATCGGCCCGATCAGCGACTCCCGGGGCAGGCGCGGCCCGCTCCTGGTCTGCATCGCCCTGTTCGTGCTGGCCTCGGCGCTGTGCGCGCTCGCGCCCAACACGGCGATGCTGGTGCTGGGCCGGTTCCTCCAGGGGTTCACCGCGAGCGCGGGCGTGGTGCTCTCCCGAGCGGTGGTGCGCGACGTCTTCGACGGCGCCGCCCTCACCCGGTTCTTCGCCCTGATCATGGTCGTGGTCGCGGTGGCGCCCATGGTGGCCCCGATCATCGGCGGCGGGGTCCTGTGGCTGCCCTTCACGGACTGGCGGAGCATCTTCTGGACGCTGGCGCTGCTCGGCGCGCTCATCGCCGGGATCGTCGCGCTGCGGCTGACGGAGACCCTGCCGACGGAACGGCGGATCCCCAGCACCCTGGGAAGCAGCCTGCGCACGATGGGGGTGCTGCTGCGGGACCGCCGGTACCTGGGGTACACGCTCATCGTGGGGCTGCTGCACGGCGGGAGTTTCGCCTACGTCGCCGGGACCCCGTTCGTGTACCAGGACCTGTACGGGGTGTCCCCGCAGGTGTTCGGGTTCCTGTTCGGGGTCAACGGGCTCGCGATCATCCTGGGCAGTGCCGCGGTGGGGCGGCTCAGCGAGCGGTTCGGCGAGCGCCCCCTGCTCCGTGTCGCGGTGGTCACCGCCGTCGCGGCCACCTCGGTGGTGCTCGCCACGGCGTCCCTGCAGGGCCCGCTGGTGCTGCTGGTCGTGCCGATCTTCGTGTACATGACCTGCATGGGGGCGATCCTGACCGGTTCCTTCGCGCTGGCGATGGAGGGGCAGGAGAACCGGGCGGGGAGCGCGAGCTCGCTGCTGGGTGCGCTGCCGATGTTCGTGGGTGCGCTGGTCGCACCCTTGGTGGGCCTGGACGAGACCACCGCCGTGCCGATGGGGCTGTTGCTGTTCGGTAGTTCGGCGCTCGGGCTGCTGGTCATGGTGACGATGACGCGCCCGCCCGCCAGGGCTGCGGTTCCTGAGTCCGACCCGCTTCCGTGAGGGGTAGCGGGTGCGAGTACGCATTGGGTAGATGCCAGCGGTCCACGAAGGGCGCCGCCTGGTGGGGTGCGGACTCGCGAAAGGCGGGTAACAGGAGCCCGCCGGATCCGTCACAGGCTGACCGTCGGCGTCAGGCCCTCGCGTTGAACCAACGCGGCGTCATTGACGGCCGGTGCCTTTCCCCTTAATGTGATCAGTGTATACATTCCGGCCGGTTTGCGTGTGGCGGGATGGTGACGGGAGGGCGGGAAAATGACGAGCGTACTGATGGTGATCACGGCTGCGGACCGGTGGACTCTGAGTGACGGGACCGTGCATCCGTCGGGTTACTGGGCCGAGGAGGTCGCGGTGCCGCACCGGATCTTCTCGGAGGCCGGATGGGATATCACCGTTGCGACGCCGGAGGGGAAGGCCCCCACGCTCGACCAGCTCAGCCTGGGGTTGGCCGGGGGGACTCCGGGCAAACGCCGTGCGGTGAAGAACTACCTGGACTCCATCCAGGGCGTCCTCGACCATCCGGTGGCGCTCGACGGCGTCGATCCGGACGCGTTCGACCTCGTCTTCTATCCGGGTGGCCACGGCCCCATGGAGGACCTTGCCTACGACCCGCTGTCCGGGGCGCTGCTGGCGGAGCGGCTGGAGTCCGGTAGGCCGCTGGCACTGCTGTGCCACGCCCCGGCCGCCGTTCTCGCGGCGACCGGCCCCGGTGGAGCATCCACCTTCGCCGGGCGCCGGATGACCGGGCTCTCCAATCGGGAGGAGCTGCTCAACCGGTTCGCGAAGAAGGCGCCGTGGCTTTTGGAGGACCGCCTGAAGGAGGCGGGTGTGGAGTACTCCAAGGGGCTGATCCCGCTGCGCCCCCATGTCGTGGTCGACGGGAACCTCTATACGGGGCAGAACCCGCAGTCCTCAGAGAAGCTGGCTGAGCGGCTCGTCGCCGACGTCGGTGCTCAGCGGGGCCGTTGATCCCCGGGTAGGCCCAGTGTGGTCGTCGCGCGGTCGTCGCGTGGCGTCCGCCATTGAATGTTGACGCCGCATACTTCGACCTCCTAATGTGAACAGTGTATACATCAGGCGTCTCCGGCGACCTGATCCAGCCCTGTGAACGGAGTGTCATGAAGGCGATCACGATCGATGGGTTTGGTGGTCCCGAGGTTCTGAAGTGGACCGAGGTGGAGGACCCGGTGCCCGCACCCGGCGAGGTCCTCGTGGATGTGGCGGCCAGCGCCGTGAATCGGGCGGACGTGGTGCAGAGGATCGGGCTGTACCCCGTCCCTGAGGGCGCGTCGCCCTACCCGGGCCTGGAGGTCTCGGGGCGGATCAGCGCCCTCGGCGAGGGGGTGGCCGGCTGGCAGGTGGGTGACGAGGTGGCCGCGCTGCTCACCGGTGGCGGCTACGCGCAGAAGGTCGCAGTCCCGGCCGGGCAGCTGCTCACCGTGCCCGAGGGGGTCGGCCTGGTCGAGGCCGCCTCCCTGCCCGAGGCGGCCACTACGGTGTGGTCCAACGTCTTCATGACCGCCGGACTGAAAGTGGGGGAGACCCTTCTCGTGCACGGCGGCGCCGGCGGGATCGGCACCTTGGCGATCCAGATCGCCAAGGCACGGGGCGCGCGCGTGGTCACCACAGTCGGCGGCCACGCGCAGGCCGCCAGGGTACGGGAGCTGGGCGCGGACGTGGCCGTCGACTACCGCACCGGGGACTTCGCCGAGCACGGTCCCTACGACGTCGTCCTCGACATCATCGGCGGGCAGAACCTGGAGCGCAACGTCCGGTCGCTGGCCACAGACGGACGCCTGGTCGTCATCGGACTCCAAGCCGGTTTGGAAGCCCCGCTCAACCTCGCAGAGATGCTGTTCAAGCGCCTATCGGTGTTCGGTACCACCCTGCGCTCCCGGCCCTTGGAGCAGAAGGCCGCCATCGTGGCCGAGGTACAGGAGCAGGTCTGGCCGCTGATCGAGGCCGGGGCCGTGCGGCAGGTCATCGACCAGAGCGTGCCGCTGTCCGATGCCGCCGAGGCGCACCGGCTCCTGGAGGAGGGAAGCCACTTCGGCAAGCTCCTGCTGGTCAACGAGTAGCCCCGCCGCCGGAGGCACCACCTCCAACCGGGGTGGTGCCTTCGCAGCCTTCAACGCCTGCACGGACTCCCCAGACTCCACGAAGGAGAACCGCACCGATGACCAGCCGAATCCTCCTCCTGGGCGCCACCGGTTACACCGGCGGCCTCGTCCTGGACGCGCTCCTGCGCCGCGGCGTGCGACCGACCGTCGCCGGGCGCAACCCTGCTGCTTTGGCTGCCCTCGCCGAAAGCTCCGGCGGACTCGACCACGCGGTGGTCGACGCGGGCGACCCCGCAAGCCTGCGCGAGCAGTTGCGCCGGGGCGACGTCCTCATCACCACGGTCGGCCCCTTCGAGCGCTACGGGTACCCCGTAGCGGAGGCCGCAGCCGACATCGGTGCCCACTACATCGACTCCACCGGCGAGGTCGGCTTCGTCCGCAACCTGTACGAGCGCTACGACCAGCGCGCCAAGGAGAGCGGGGCGGTGATGCTCCCGGCCTTCGGCTACGACTACGTGCCCGGCATCCTCGCCGGAGCCCTGGCCCTGCAGCGGGCAGGGGACTACGCCCGCGCCCTCGACATCGGATACTTCGCTACTGCCCCGCTCCGCAAGGGGATCAGCCAGGGGACCCGCACCACGATGCGCGACGGTCTGACCCTGCCGTCGACGCGCCTGCACCGGCACCGGCTGGTCGACGAGCGCACCGCCTCGCGCGTGCGCGACTTCACCCTGCCCGGCGGCCGTAGATCCGCTTTCCTGGTCTCGGGCACCGAAGTGCTGTTCCTGCCCAACACCTTCCCCGAGCTCAGCGGGATCACCGTCTACAACGGCTGGTTCCCCGCACTCAGCCGCCCGCTCTCCGTGGTGTCAGCCGTTGCCAACGCCGTGAACCGGCTGCCCGGCGGCAGCACACTGACCGAACTCCTGACCCGCCCGATGGCCGGCGGCCCGCCCGGGGGTCCGGACGCCTCCGAACGCGCACGCAACCGCAGCTACGTGGTCGCCTCGGCGTCGACCGGTGTCCCGCGCAGTGTTCCACTGGCCGAGGTCCACGTCGAGGGCCCCAACCCCTACAGCCTCACAGGTGAGCTCATGGCCTGGGCCGCCCAACACCTCGCCAGTAGTTCCGGGGCCACACGGCCGGACACCGCGCCGGGGGTCGTCGGTCCCATTGAGGCCTTCGGCCTCGAAACCCTCCGCGAGGCGTGCGCGGAGATCGGACTCGGCCCTCGTTGACCGGGTAGCTCTCCGAACCGAGGTGGGCCGGTCACGGGGGACGGATACCCGTGACCGGCCCGGTCTGTGGATGGCTGAGCCGTTCGGTCACGCGGCCCGGTCCGCTGTCACGGCGGGCCGCGCGGGCAGCCAGGCGCGGTAGCGGCGCAGTGCCTGGCGCTGGCGGATCTGCTCCGAGAGCAGCGCGTAAGCCGGGTGGATGCCGGGTCTGGGGGCACTTCCTCGGGCGATTCGGCGCAGCTGGACGCGTACCTGCGCCATGCTCGCGAGCGAGGCGAGTGCCTTGTCGTTCCAGGTGACCCGCCGCATCTGCCCGTCGGCCTCTCGGCGGTCGCGCCAGCGGCGGGGCAGGTCCGGGGTGACGGAGAGGGCGGTGCCCATTCCCACCACCGCGACGCCGCTGGCCAGGACCTGCTCGGCGGTGGAACGCTGAGTGATCCCTCCGGTGAGCATCAGCGGCAGAGGGCTGGTCTCGACCAGGTCCTTGGCAAGCTCCAAGAAGTAGGCCTCGCGTGCCTGGGTGCGTGAGTCGGCGGACCGGCCGCTCATCGCCGGGCTCTCATAGCTGCCGCCCGACAGCTCGACCAGGTCGACCCCGAGCGGCTCAAGCATCGCGATCACCCGTCGGGCGTCGTCGGCGCTGAACCCTCCGCGCTGGAAGTCGGCAGAGTTGAGCTTGACTGCCACGGCGAAGGCCGGGGAGACGGCGGCACGGATGGCGCGGACCACGTCCAGCAGCATCCGTGCCCGGTTCTCCAGCGATCCGCCCCAGGCATCGGTGCGCTGGTTGACCAGCGGGGACAGGAACTGCGATAGCAGGTAGCCGTGGGCGGCGTGGACCTCCACACCGTCGAAGCCAGCCTCCTCGGCGCGCCGGGCGGTGACCGCGAACCGTGCCACGGTCGCATCGATCTGTTCCGGGGTCATGGCGACAGGGCGGCCGAAACGGCTGCTGTGTTTGCCCAAGTCGACGCCGACGGCTGAAGGGGCCCACACGACCCCGGGCATGTCGGCCTGGACCTGGCGGCCGGGGTGGTTGATCTGCATCCACACCGCCGAGCCACCGGACTTGGCTGCCTTGGCCCACGCGGCGAACGGCCCCAGCGGTGCGGCATCGTCGAGCACGACCCCGGCAGGTCCGGTCAGCGCCTCGGCGTGGACCATAACGTTGCCGGTGATCAGCAGTCCGGTGCCGCCAGCGGACCAGCGCTGGTAGAGCGCGAGCAGCTGTTGGTCGGGAAGCTGTCCGTCACCTGCCATGTTCTCCTCCATGGCGGCTTTCGCGATCCGGTTGCCGAGGAGTGCCCCGGAGCGCAAGGGTAGTGGCGAGAACAGGTGGCTAGTCATCCGGTTTCCCCTTTTTTGTCTGTTTCGAGTAATATGTATTCATTGCTTACATTAGACGACTGATGTAATCACCGTAAACATTAGGGAGTGTGATCCGTGTCCCAGGCCGGTTCCTCGTACCACCACGGAGACCTGCGCGCCGCTTGCTTGAGGGCGGCACGGGAACTGCTGGAGGAGAGCGGCGGCAGCGGGCTGTCGCTCCGTGCCGTGGCCCGGCGGGCCGGAGTGTCAGCCGCGGCCCCGTACCGCCACTACTCGGACCGCGACGAGCTCATCTCCGCCGTTGCGGGGGAGGGCTACCGTGAGCTCGCCGGGTACCTGGCCGCGGCCCACCCCGACCCCAGGACCCTCGACGACCTCACCGAGATCGCCGCCGCCTACGTGCGCTTCGCGATCGAACGCCCGGCGTTGTTCCGCGTGATGTTCGCCGAACCCTGCGACCCGGACAACGAGGAACGCGTCCAGGCGACCGCCGCCATCTGGGAGTACGTGACCGGCATCGCCGAGAAGGCCTTCCCAGGGGCCGACACGGACACCTTGGCCACTGCGGTCTGGGCCCTGGTCCACGGTCTGGCCTTCCTGCACCTGGACGGCAAGCTCGAGGCAGACACCCCCGACGCGGTCAACCAGCACGTGCGGTCCGCGGTACACGTGCTTTTCGCCACGAACGCGGCTCCTGCCGCGAGCCCCGAATAGGACAGAAGCGCGGTGCACTTGTCGAGCACCGCGCACCTGCCCTCAGCGCACCTCGGGCTCATCGCGCCCCGGGCCCGACTCAGCGGGAGCCGACTGCCTTCAGGGCCCGCAGCACGCCGGTCAGGACCAGGCTCCAAGTCCGGGGCGAGACCCCGGAAGGCGGATAGAAACTCTGGACACGCTGGTGGGCGACGGTCTGGGGTTCGGTGTACTTGAGCAGGCCGTCGGCACCGTGGCGGCGGCCCAGACCCGAGTCGCCCATCCCGCCCATCGGGGCGTCGATGCTGCCCCACGCGGCGGCGAAGGCCTCGTTGACGTTGACCGTTCCGGCCTGTACACGGGCGGCGACAGCGCGCCCCCGGGCCCCGTCACGCGTCCACACGCTGGCGTTGAGCCCGTACGGGGTGCTGTTGGCTCGCTCGACCGCCTCGTCCACACCGTGGAACCGGTAGACCGAGACGACCGGGCCGAAGGTCTCGTGCTCGTACACGGTCATGTCCGGGGTGACACCGGTGAGGACGGTCGGCTCGTGGAACAGCGGCCCCAGGTCGGGCCGGGCCCGACCACCGGCCAGGACGGTCGCCCCCTTGGCCACGGCGTCCGCGACGTGCCGGGTCACCGTCTCCAACTGGTCGGGGGTGGTGAGACTGCCGACGTCGTAGTCGAAGTCGTAGCCCGCGCCCATCCGCAACCCCTTGGTGCGGGCGGCGAACTCGGCCACGAACTCGTCGAAGATCTCGTCCGCCACGTACAAGCGCTCGGTGGACACGCACAGCTGACCGGCCGAAGGGAAGCTCGCGTTGATCGCGCCGTCCACGGAACGGCCGATGTCGGCGTCGTCCAGGACGAGCATGGCGTTCTTTCCGCCCAACTCCAGGGACGCCCCGATCAGGCGCTGCCCGGCGCCGCCCGCGATCCGGCGCCCGCTTGCGGTAGAGCCGGTGAACATCATGTAATCGGTATCGTCCATGAGAGCCCCGCCGATGGAACTGCCCCGGCCGACCACCATCTGCCACACACCCACCGGTAGCCCGGCCTCGTGCATCAGGTCCAGCGCCTCGTCACGGCGGTCCAGAACCAGGTCGTGGAAGCGCAGCATGATCCTCCTGCGCTCCGGCAGGGGTGTGGCGGCCCAGATCTTCTGTGCTGCTCGGGCACGCGCGAACGCCGCGTCGACGTCCCCGGGGGTGGAGACCGGCAGGTCGGCCAGCGGGGCCCCGGTGTAGGGGGCATGGGTGGTGACCCGCGCGGCCCCCGGCGCCGCCGCGATCTGTGCCGTAAGGCGGTCGAGGAAGGCGGAGGTCAGGGACGGCGGTAGCTGGGCAGCACGGGTGCGCGTGGCCTGGGCTGTGGACATGACGGGGCTCCAGAAGTCGGTCGCGGGCGGCGGGCACGGGTGCAGAGCCGTGCGCGGCAGGGGTCGGTACGGCGTGGCCGCGTGCGGCGGATGGGAACTGTGGATGGGAGGCCGGTGCGGACCCGGTGCGTGGGCCCGCACCGGGGCTTTTAGTGCAGCGCTTCGCGCAGGGTGTCCTGCGCCAGCTTGATTCCTGCCTTCGCGCCGTGGGTCGTGCGCAGGGCGTTGAGCATCATGAAGTCGTGGATGACCCCGCCGACCCGCACATGGGTGACCGGGACCCCGGCCTCGCGGAGCTTGGCCGCGTATGCCTCGCCCTCATCGCGCAGCACGTCGGCCTCGGCGGTGATCACTAGGGCCGGAGGCAGCCCGCTGAGCTGTTCTAGCGAAGCCCGCAGCGGGGACGCGTGGATCTCGCCGCGCTGCGACTCGTCCTGCGTGTACTGGTCCCAGAACCACTTCATGCCCTCCCGGGCCAGGAAGTAGTGCTCGGCGAACTGGTGGTACGACGGGGTGTCGAAGTCGGCGTTGGTGACCGGGTAGAGCAGCACCTGCTGCTGGATCCGGACGTCGCCGCGCTCCTTGGCCATCAGGGTGAGCACGGCGCTCATGTTGCCGCCCACCGAGTCGCCTGCCACCGCGAACCGCGAGGCGTCCAGGCCCTTCTCGGCCCCGTGGGCGAACACCCACTGCGCTGCGGCGTAGTTCTGCTCGATCGCGGTCGGGTACTTGGCCTCGGGTGAGAGGTCGTACTCGGGGAACACTGCGGCGGCGCCGGCGCCGACCGCGAGTTCGCGGACCAGCCGGTCGTGGGTGTGCGCGTTGCCGAACACCCACCCGGCCCCGTGGATGAAGAAGAGGACCGGCAACGTCCCGGTCGACCCGGCGGGCCGGACGATGCGGACCTTCACGCTGCCAGTCGGACCGCCCTCGACGGTGAGCCACTCCTCCTCGATGTCCGGCTTGTCGATGTCGCCGGACTGGACCTCGTTCACCGTCGCGCGGCCTTCGGCGGGCGTCATCTGGAACAGGAACGGCGGGCTGTCCGTGGCTCTGGCGAACTCGGCGGCCTCGGGCTCCAGTACCGGTGTGATCTCAGGCATCATGCGCTCCTTCTGCTCTCGGTTCTCGCTTTCCTATTTCCGGCCCCGGATCGAGGTCGGAACGGGCATGTGGAGGGCGATCTGCGATGCCGTGGTGACGTCGAGCTGGACGTTCCGGATCGGCTTGAGGGAGCGCAGGTCGTCGGACAAACGGCCCTGCCCGGCCTTGAGGTGGAGTTCGCGAGGGGAACGCGTAGTCCCGGAGGTGAGCACGTTGGTCTGGCTCGTGGTGGAGTGCCAGGCGCCGTTGATCGTTGTGTAGGAGGTGAGTGTGGAGACCCGTTCACCGGTCGGGTAGCCGGTCTGGGCGGGCGTGGCCACGGAGAGGGAAAGGTCCGTCCCGCCGGAGGCGTTGGCCACGTGCGCCGTGGCCGTGCGGTCATCGATGCTGACGTCGAGCTCGGTGGTCCACTTGGGGAAGCCGTAGCCGTCGTGGCCGCGCACCTGGGCGATGTCGGTGTTGACCGGCAGGGAGAGGACGTAGGTGTGGAGGTGGTCGTTCTTCAGGCTGCTGACGAGGTCGACGAAGCCGAGCCGCCCGTGCCTTGCCGGTCTGACCGCGATCCCGACGGCGGCCTCGGTGTAGAAGTCGATGTCGCACACCTCGTAGCGGAAGACCATGACGGAGACCAGACCGAGGCCGGGTGCGATCTCGAGGGGGTCCAGTTCTTCGGGCAACCGGGCGCGGATCGCTCGGGAGGGGGCGAGCATCGTGAGCCGGGCGGTCGAGACGGCGTAGTAGAAGTTCGGCGTGTGGGTCGTGCCGATGGGAGAGTCGACCTTCGCCTTGGGGAGCCGCTGGAAGAAGTCCACGCTGCTGACCCGGGGGTCGCGGGCGACCTCTTCGAGGTCGGTGTTCATCCGGTACCGGTCGTAGAGGCCGCCCTTGGGAACCTTGACGGTGCGGCCGCCCAAGTCGACCTTGACCGTGTCCTTGTGAGTCGACGGCATCGGCTCACCCCCTCAAATGTGTTCAGTGTTAACATGAGCCTAGGCCGAAATGTAATCACTGTCAACAATGGGCTGGGTCACTTCCAGTGTGCGGGCAGGAGGCCACGCACCTCTAGGCCTCTGCCAGGTCTTTTACCCTGCGGGGTCGGGTTCGGGTGTGACTCGGGAGAGGTGCCGCGCACAGTCTGGGACGCGGCCCCGGGGTGTGTCGGGACGGATTGAACCGGGGCGGGCTGTCCATTCGGGCAGCCCGCCCCGGCTCGGACAGGTGTTCAGCGCAGCGCCTTCGGGGTTCTTCCGGCCAGGACTGCGGTGACCAGCGAAAGCAGCGCCACGCTCACCCAGATCCCCTGAAAGGCGGAGAGCGTGGGCTCGCCGGTACCGGCCGTCAGGAAGTAACCGAGCACCCCTGCCGAGACCGCACCGCCGATGCTCCCGCCGAGCGTCTTGAGGTTGTTGTACACCGCCGAGGCGCTTCCAGCGCGGTCGTCCGCGCTGGCCTCCACGACCAGCGTGGGCAGGGCGCCCAGGGCCAGGCCGCAGCCGAGCCCGATCGCGGCGAACGAAATCAGGAAGGGCCAGAGCAGGGCCCATGAGAGCGCCAGCCCCAGGGTTCCGGCCGCCATCAGCACGAAAGCGAGGAAGACGATCCTCCGGTAGCCGAAACGCGGGGCCACGGGCGCCGTGGTGACGGCGCCGAGGAAGGCCAGGACGGTGGGCACCATCACCGTCAGGGAGATGGCCATGACATCCAGCCCGAACCCGTAGCCGACGCTGCCCGGCGAAGCCGACACGTACAGCACGATGGCGCTCTGCCCGCCGAACATCACCACACCCAGAGTCGCCCCGGCGACGTACTGGGGAGCCACCAGGGCCGAGGACACGGCGCGCACGTCTACGAGCGGGTGTTCCGAACGCAACTCCACCCGAACCCACACCAGGAACAGCACCGCGGCCAGCACCAGCCCGGTGAAGAACAGCGGGGAGGTCCAGCCCCAGGTGTTGCCTTGGGAGACCGAGCCCAGCAGGGCTACCAGCGACAGGCCCAGCAGAACCCCGCCGAGCCAGTCCATGCCGCCCCGGGCCCGGGTCCGTGACTCGGGGATGAAGAAGGAGAGGGCCAAGCAGCCGATCGCGAACGCCGCCAGCATGCCGAGGGTCACCCGGACGTCACCGATCTGTCCCTGCACCATGCCCGCGAGCAGGGCGCCGAGGAGGGATCCCAGGGTGATCGCACCGACCAGCATGCCGATGGCGCGACGGCTCTGTTCCGGGGTGAGGCGGTCCCGGACCAGCCCGATCTCCAAGGGGAGCAGGGCGGCGAGTGGACCGAGAAGGGCCCGTCCGAGGAGCAGGACCGTGAGGTTGGGCGCGACCGCGACGACCACGCTTCCCGCTGCGATGAGCACGAGCGCCACCCGCAGCATCCGCCGGTGACCGTACAGGTCGCCGAGGCGGCCGAAGATGGGAACGCACACCGCTGCGGCCAGGTACTGGATCGCCTGCACCCAGTGGAGGTAGGCACTGGGGATGTCCAGCTCCGCTTGGATGGAGGGCAGTAGGGGGCCGGTCGCGCCCTGGATCATCCCGCTGGTCAGCTCGAAGAAGACCAGCAATCCGACCACGGCGACCACACCGGAGGCCGCCTTCCCGGCTGATTCCGCCGCTTTGGTTCCTGGCGCCTCAACGGTGTCGCGGCTGCGTTCACTCACAGGCTGAGCCTTTCTGCGCATGGGGGATGGTGATGGGTGTGGGCTGGGGGTGAGGCGGAGCGGAGCCAGGTGCCGGCACCCGGTCTCGGCCAGCAGCTTCGCCATCCGGCCTAGGACGGCATCGGCGAAGCCGGTCTGTGACGAGTGGTGGGGCCAGTCCCGAGAGGGCAGCACACGGGTCGGGGGTATCGCCCCGGCGCCTCGCACGGGGCGAACGAGAACTCCCCGGTACAGGCACATCCCCCCAATGTGATCAACGTTAACATTGGCTCAAGCATGTATGTAATCACTGACAACAATGAGGTGGGTCACCATCGTGCGGCCTGTTCGGGCCGGCGGCTCCTGCTGGCGACACCGACTGTGAACCGCCGGGCCCGGCATCGTGCCGGTCGGTACCGATTCAGTAGTTCGGTGCTGGAGTCGTTGGTTGTGGTGGCGATGACGCGGCCGACCGCTAGGGCTACGGTTCTTGAGACCGGCCCCGCTATCCTGGCCCGGCCCTCGAAGCGGCACGATGCTGTGCAAGGCCTGGCAGGATCCGGGCCCTGACGGGATCAGCGGGTGAGGGCCCGCAGAATGTGGTGCCAGGCGGAGGGCTCGAAGGCGAGGCGCCCGAGGCCCCAGTTCCGGGTATCGCGGGCGGCTGCTGTCAGGCTCTCCCGAGGGCAGGCGGATCGGCGATCGCTGAAGTTACTTCGGAGTTGATACCTGTGCTCTGAGGCTGCAGAACGGCGTCGGGTTAGCTGATGGTCCGGGGTCCGGACTGGGTGGGGGCTTGCCTTCGGATGCGGGTGGTTTCCCCCGTTTCCTGCCGCTTGATGGTGGCCGTCTCCGCTGCGCGCGTCAAGGTCGTCGCCATCGAGCGCTTCGCGCGTCAGTGGCGCTCCACCTTGACCCGCTTCGCTGCGACGGCGGGTGGGCGGCTATCAGGAAACGGGGGACGTGTGGTCGGGGTAGCGATGGGCCCCCAAGGGGCCCGAAGGGCCCCTACGGCACAAGCACGGCCTGGCGGCCGTCAGCTGCCACTCCGCCGGAGCGGTGACGCTTGGCGGTGTCGCGGCCGGTCATGCTCTGCTGCGAACCCCTCGGCCTAGTGTCTGGGTGTGGGTGTGAGTGTGGGTGAACCCCCCTGTTGGAGGCAAAAACAGGGGTGAGCGTGACTCTAGGACCAGGGCTCACGAACCTTCCCCCGGGGGTGGCGGGGGCTCGGGTCCGGGTCGGCATCTGGCCATCCAGAGGCAGTGAGGGCGCGCGGGGATAGAGACCCGGCGCAAGCGGGTGGAGGCTCTGTTGGGCGGTGGCCGGTTACGGGTGCGGTGCTGGGGCTGGGTCCCCATCCGGGTCCGTGGCCCCACCCCGGGTGCGGCTTCGGTTGCGGCCCGACCACATCCGGCGGTCGGTGCGCACCGCCCACCGGTGCTTGATCTGGCTATGGGTCGCACACAACGGCTGGATGTTAGCGGCACTGGTGGTGCCGCCCTGCCAGAACTCCACGATGTGATCAGCCTGCGTCCAGGGCAGCGGCACATCGCACCCGTACTGCCACGCACAGGACGTGTGGCCGTGGAAAGCGGCCGCCCGGATCTTGGGCGGAGCCAACCGGCACGAGCGGCCCACATCCAACACCTGCCCGCTCTTCTGCTCCACCACCAGGCGGCGCACCCAACTCTGACCGATCAACTCACGCACCACCGAGATCGGCACCACCTGCCCGGTGTCGGTGGTAGCCGGACCAGCGTCTTCGGCTTCCTCGTCCCCGGCCAGGCTGCTACCGGGCACGGTGATGTTGATCAACGCCGTCGCCGTGGTCGGGGTCTGGCACCCCTGGTGGGACTGGGCGAACCCCAACGCGGCCATCAGCGCGTCGTAGGTGCGCTCGTACTTGGACAGCCCGTCCTGGGGGTGGAAGGGCACCTGGTAGTTGTCCAAGGCCACCTGAACCTTCAAAGCATCAGCGGGCGAGCCCCACACCTGGAAGAGGAACGTGCGGTCGAAGGTGGTGACCAGCTGGGCGCCCCGGGCGGCGTGGGCGGCCGCGTGGTCGGCCTCCACTTTGCCCGGGTTCAGGCTCAGGCACAGCTGGTGGGCCAAGCGGGTGATCTGGCCCACCGACATGTTGGGGCGCGACTCTTTGAAGTCCAGGATGCCGCATTCCATTTGCGCGCGGAACAGCTCCGCATCGGGGTGGTCGCCCTTCTGCCTTTTCTCCACCCCCGCGTCGGCGCCCTTGATGACGGCGGCGGCCTCACCCACCGACAGCACCCCGGAGTGCAACGCCTGAAGGGTGGGGGCCATGTCCTGGCGGAATTGGGCCCGCCCGATCAGGGCCAGGTCGTTGGCCTGGGCGGCGGGAATGCCGAAGGCGTGGCGCAGCCACGCCTGCAGGCTCTTCTGCCCGCCCTGCTCCAACAACTGCCCGGTGGCCTCCAGCTGGGCCAGACGGGCGGCCATGCTGATTTTGATCTGGTCGAGGTGTTCCCACACCCGGGTGGCCTGGTCCAGCACCTCGCCCGCCGCCCCCAGGGGCACGTCCCGGTTAAAGAAGGCGGTGGTCTCGTCCCGGGCAGCGGCCACCGCGGCATCCACCGGGGTGTGTCCGGTGGTGGTGGGTGCTTCAGGAGAGATCGTCATTCTTCTATTGTAAGCGAAAAGGTCGGAGAATGGAAGACTTCCGCTGGTCCGAACTGAATTCATGACTTTCTCCAGGGGTGCCCCCTGGCTTTCTTCTAGCCCCCAATTCAGGCCACCTGGTGTGGTGTTTATGCCCACCTGGAATTCCAGGTTTCTGGGTTCTTTTTCGCCTCGCGCATTGACCGGCCGCGACACCGCCAGCCGTCAAAGCGCCGGCGGAGTGGCCCCCGGCCGAAGGCCGAGGGGTTCGCAGCAGAGCATGACCGGCCGCGACACCGCCAGGCGTCAACGCTCCGGCGGAGTGGCAGCTGACGGCCGTCAGGCCGTGCTTGTGCCGTAAGGGCCCTTCGGGCCCCTTGGGGGCCCATCGCCTCCCCGACCACACGTCCCCCGTTTCGTGATAGCCGCCAACCCGCCGTCGTAGCGAAGCGGGTCAAGGTGGAGCGCCACTGACGCGCGAAGCGCTCGATGGCGACGACCTTGAGGCGCGTAGCGGAGACGGCCACCATCGGGCGGCAGGAAACGGGGAAACCCGCACCCACCAACAAACCCCCACCCAGGAGGCGCCCCGGGCTCTGGCCTTGACTGGATCAGCGGCTGCGGGTCCGGAAGAGATCGTGCCGCGGGAAGGCCCCGAAGACGAGGTGCCCGAGGCCCCTGTTCGGGGTATCGCCGCCGCAGCCGTCCGGGCCTGCAAGCTTCCGCTCCAACCATCGGCTAAGGGGGAACGCCACCGACGCCCCGAACGGTCCGAGGCGGGACCGTCGGCCGGTCCCGCCCCGCAGTCCCGCCCCGCAGTCCCGCCCCGCAATTTCGCCCCGTGAAGTGGCTAGCCGCCGAGCGGCGGGCAGTCCTCACCGAGCCACGCGGCGTTGAACCGGGCGAAGGTGATGTGCTCCACGTCCCCTCGCTCGTAGAGGACACCGAACTCGTCGTCGCCCAGGGCCACGATCGTGGAGTAGGCGGCCTCACCCTCGTCGATCACCCGGGAGACCGGCCAGTTCTCACCGTCGTCGCAGGACATGCGCACCGTGAGGTTCTCCCGCGAGCTGGCGTGCGCGGTGTTCGTGAACAGGAGCTGGTGCGCCTCGGCCGTGCCCTCCTCCGCGTCGGCGTCGTAGCGGACCAGGGCCCCGTTGTTGGCGGGGTCGACCAGGGTGTGGTCGGGGACGGGGTCGCTGTAGGTCTCGCCGCCGTCCTCGGAGTAGGAGACCAGGCGGTAGGGGCCCTCGGCGGTGCGGCTGTTGAGCATGATCCGCCCGTCGGCGAGTTCCGCGGTCTTGTTCTCGTCCATGCCCGGGCCCACCGGTTCGCCCGCCTGCCAGGTCTCGCCGTGGTCGTCGGAGTAGACGCTCACCGCGTAGAAGCCGTCACCGGAGTCGTAGGCGTACTGCTGGACCAGGCGCCCGTCGGACAGCTGGATGCCGGTGCCGGAGGAGGCGAAGATCCCGAACCAGGAGGGGTCCTTGACGTCCTCGGTGATCCTGCGGGTCTCCCAGGTCTCGCCGCCGTCGTCCGAGTAGGAGTAGTCGGTGTGCAGGATCGAGTCGCTGTCGTTGGAGTTCCCGTCGGACGAGTTGAAGAACCCGACTCCGTCGGGGGCGTAGGCGTGGAACAGGAACAGCCTCCCGGTCTCCCGGTCCAGCAGGAGGCTCGGGTCGCCGGCGCCGACCCCGTCGTCGTAGTCGATGACGGCTTCGGGCTCGGTCCACGTGCGCCCCTGGTCGTGGCTGCGGCGGACCATGATGTCGAGGTCTCCGGGCAGGTCGGAGGCGTCCTCGTTGCGCCGGTCGTAGGCGGCGACCAGGGTCCCGTCCTCGAGGACCTCGAGGGCGGGGATGCGCCAGGTGTGCGCTTCTTCTCCGGCCGTGGCCAGGTCGGTGGTCTCGAAGAGGGGGTCGGCACCGGTCGCGTCGGTGGTGCGGGGCGGGTCGTGCGGCGCGTCGTGGGCCGCGGCTGGCGCCAGGGGGAAGGCGACGGCCAGGCCGACGGCCACGACGGCGGGGGTCGCGTACTTTCGCATTGATACCTCCTGTTGGGGGGAGGCATCAGACATCAGACGTCTGTGACGTTAGGTGGAGGTCCCCTTTCGGTCAACCCCCGTAGCCCCGGGTTCCCCCATTTTCCCGGTGCCTCCCGTCGCCCCGAGGTCCCCCGAAGCCCCGAGTTCCTTGAGGTGGTTGAGGATCGGGGCGTAGTGGTCGGCCACGGCGGCCACGAAAGCCCCCAGGTCGCCCGCGTGCGCGGCGTCGATGATCGCCCGGTGCGCGCTGGCTGTCTCGCGGGCGTCCTCGTCGGTGGTGAGCAGGAGCGGTGCCACGACCGCCTGCACGTCCCAGAAAGCGCCGGTGAGCTGGGTGACCAGCTGGTTGTTCAGGGGGCCGAGCAGCATCAGGTGGAAGGTGCGGTCCTCCTCCACGAAGCTCTCGCCTTGCTCGGCCGCCTCCTCCATCTGGGTGACGAGCGTTTCCAGGGTGCGGTGCTGGTCGTCGTCGTACTCGCGGATGATGGCATCGCCCATGCCCTGTTCGAGGACCATGCGCACGGTGACCAGTTCGGACAGGGTCGCGAGGTCGTCCCCGCTGCTCAGCCGGCCCCGGAAGGTCAGGCTCTCGACGAGCGCGTTGAGGGACAGGCGCCCGACGTAGGTCCCGTGTCCGTGGCGGACCTCGACTATGTCCAGGGCGCTGAGCCGCTTGATCGCCTCGCGGACGCTGGAACGGCTCGCCCCGAGCTCGGAGCAGAGTTCGGACTCGGTGGGCAGGGGGTCTCCGGGCGTCAGGCCGTTCCGCAGGATGAAGTTCTTGATCTGCTCAGTCACCTCGTGGCCACGCAGGGGGCTCCGGGGCGCCACCGCTTTGGTCAATTCCTCGGTCAACGTATTGACCCCTTTCCAGATCCGTGTCTAGAGTCACACCCTACAGGCATCAGACATCAGACGTCATACACCTAGAGGCCTGCCTCCCCCCGGCAAGGAGCGATCGTGTCCCACTTCGACCCCGGCGCCATGGAGCGCCGACGTTTCCTCAAACTCGTCGGTGCCTCGGGCACTGCGACGGCCCTGGCCGGCGCGCTCAGCGCCTGCGGTGGATCCTCTGGGGGAGGGGCGTCCACCACGCGCATCGAGGCCGGCCTCTCCTACACGCTTTCCACGGGCTTCGACCCCATGACCGCGACGGGCGCCCTCCCGCAGGCCGCCAACCTGCACGTCTTCGAAGGCCTCGTGGACCTCGACCCCGTGACGCGCGAACCCTACGCCGCCCTCGCCGCGGACATGCCCGAGCAGGTCGACGACCAGACCCTGCGCGTCGGACTCCGCGAGGAAGCGGTCTTCCACAACGGGGACCCCGTCACCGCGGAGGACGTCGCCTTCAGCTTCGAACGGGTGCTGGACCCCGACAACAACTCGCTCATGGCGCAGTTCATCTCCTTCGTCGAGGAGGTGACCGAGGTCGACGGGTCCACCGTCGAGATCCACCTCAAGCACCCCTTCGCGCTCGCGGTCGAACGCCTCGGGATTATCAAGATCGTGCCCAAGGCGCTGGTCGAGGAAGACGCCGAGGCGTTCGACTCCAACCCGGTCGGCTCCGGCCCCTACGCCCTGGCGTCGGCCAGCGCGGCCGACAACATCACCTTCGAGCGGTGGGAGGCCTACAACGGGCCGCGCGAGGCCCGCGCCGAGGAGATGGTCTGGCAGCTGCTCGACGATCCCAACGCCCGGGTCACCGCGCTCCAGTCGGGCCGTGTCAGCGTGATCGAGGACGTGCCCTACCTCGACGCGGACGGGGTCGCGGAGACCGCGACGGTCGAGCAGGAGCAGTCGTTCGGCCTGCTCTTCCTCATGTTCAACTGCTCCGAGCCGCCCTTCGACGACAAGCGCGTCCGCCAGGCGCTGCACTACGCCATCGACCACGAGACGATCATCGAGACCGCCATGATGGGCGGGGCCACCGCCGCCACCGGCTACCTCCCGGAGACGCATCCCGACTACCGGGAAGCCGGGACCGTGTACCAGTACGACCCCGAGCGGGCCCAGGAGCTGTTGGAGGAGGCCGGGGTCGACGGCCTTTCGATCGACCTGGTCACCACCAACACCGGCTGGGTCCAGGACGTGGCACCCCTCATCAAGGAGACCTGGGACGCGATCGGCGTCGAGACCACCCTCGACATCGGCGAGTCCGGCGGGCAGTACGCCAACAAGGTGGAGACCGGCCAGTTCCGGGCCATGGTGGCGCCCGGAGACCCGTCGGTCTTCGGCAACGACCCCGACCTCCTCCTGCGCTGGTTCTACGACGGCGAATGGCCGACGAGCTACTACTTCTGGTCCGAGACCGAGGAGGCCGAACGCGTCCTCGACATCCTCGACGACGCCGCCCAGACCGAAGACGAGGCCGACCGCGCGGAGCTGTGGGGCGAGGTCGTGGACCTGATCTCCGACGAGGTGCCCATCTACCCGATCCTGCACCGAAAGCTCGTCACCGCTTGGAACGCCGACGAACTGGACGGTTTCCAGCCGATCACCACCACCGGCCTGTCCTTCCTGGACGTCGGCCCCTCCTGAACCCCGACTCGGGGCCGGGCACCCGCACGGTGACCGGCCCCGGCCCTCCCCACGAGGAGAAACACTCCGATGCGCGTCTTCGTGCGCCTCGCCCTGCGCAGAGCGCTGGTCCTGCCGGTGATGCTCCTGGGCGTCTCACTGCTGGTCTTCGTCATCCTGCAGTTCTCGCCGAACGACCCCGCCTTCAACGCCCTGGGCGTCGGCGCCAGTGAGGAGGCCCGTGCCGCCTACGCCGCGGAGCACGGGCTCGACCAGCCCCTGCCGGTGCGGTACTTCCTGTTCCTTTCGCAGCTTCTCCAAGGCGACCTCGGGATGACCGCGCCCCCGGCGACCCCGGTCGTCGACCGGATCGCGGACGCCTTCCCGCTCACCCTCGAACTCACTCTGCTGGGTATGGCCGGAGCGATCGTGTTCGCCCTGGTCATGGGGGTCACCGGGGCCCTGTGGCGGGACCGCTGGCCGGACCAGGTCACCCGGATCCTGTCCATCGCCTGCGTGGCGCTGCCCCCGTTCTGGTTGGCGATCCTGCTCATCCAGCAGTTCTCGCTCGGCCTCGGGCTCTTTCCCACCGGCGGCTACGTGGCCCCGGCCGACGACTTCGGCGGCTGGCTGGCCACCATGACGCTGCCCGCCGTCGCCGTGGCGGTCCCCGTGGGAGCCCAGCTGTCCCGCTTGGTGCGCACCTCGATGGTCGAGGAACTGGACCGCGACTACGTGCGCACCGCGACCGGCAACGGACTGCCCCGGTGGCTGGTGCTGCGCGGAGCGCTGCGCAACGCGCTGATCACGCCGCTGACGGTGCTGGGATGGCGGTTCGGTTACGCCCTGGGCGGTGCCGTGGTCATCGAGACCATCTTCGACCTGCCCGGTATGGGCCAGCTCCTGCTCACTGGCGTGACCAACGCCGACGTCGCCCTCGTCCAGGGCGCGGTGCTCACCGTCGCCGTCTCCCTCCTGGTCGTCAACCTCGTGATCGACCTGCTCTACGTCGTCGTCAACCCACGGATCCGAGAGGTGTGATCACGTGCGCCCACGGCTCGCGTCCCGCCTGATGGGGCTCTCGAAGCCCACTCGAAAGCGCCGCCTCTCCGTCTCGGCGAGGATCGCGCTCGGGGTCATGCTGGTGATCTGCGCCCTCGCGATCACCGCGCCCCTTTTCGCCCAAGACCCGCTGGCCACCGGTACCCCGGCTCAGCCGCCCGGCCCCGAACACTGGTTCGGCACCGACCGGGCGGGCCGCGACGTCTTCGCGCGCGTCGTGTACGGGGCCCGGTACTCCCTGCTCATCGGCCTCGGCGCCACCCTGCTCGCGCTCGTGGTCGGCGGCATCCTCGGCGGTATCGCCGCCACGTCCCACCGGGTGGTCAACGAGTCGATCATGCGCCTGCTCGACGTCGTCATGGCCTTCCCCGGTATCGCCCTGGCCGCCGTGCTCGTCGCGGTCTTCGGCAGCGGGATCCCCGTCCTCATCGTGGCCATCGCGGTCATCTACGTACCGTCGCTCACCAGGGTCGTCCGGGCCAACGTCCTGGCGCAGTACGGGGAGGACTACGTCGCCGCCGAACGCCTGATCGGGGCGCGCCGCCACTACGTCCTGCTCAAGCACGTCGCCGTGAACTGCGCGGCGCCGGTCATGGTGTTCGCGACCATCCTGGTCGCCGACGCGATCGTCTACGAGGCCAGTCTGGCCTTCATCGGGGCCGGCATCCAGGACCCGCTGCCCAGCTGGGGCAACGTCATCTCCTACGGCCGCCAGCTCCTGCTGTCCGGCGGATGGTGGGCGACGTTCTTCCCCGGCCTGGCCATCCTGCTCACCGTGCTCGCGCTCAACATCCTCTCCGAAGGGCTCACCGACGCCTGGGCCGCGCCCGAAGCCGGGGTCCGCACCGGCGGTGACGACTCCGAGGGCACCGACTCCGAGGCCAACGGGTCCGGAGCCGGGACCGCCAACGGGGTCCCGGCCGAGCAGGGCGACCAGACGCAGACCCTGGCCCGCCTCTCAGCGGTCGTCCAGGACCGCGAGGAGACGGTACCGCCGGTCGCCGAGGACGCACCCACCCTCCTGTCCGTGCGCGACCTGCGCATCGGATTCCCGGAGAGCCACGGCGACGTGTCCGTGGTCGACGGCGTCTCCTTCGACGTGCGTGCGGGGGAGACCCTCGGCCTGGTCGGCGAGTCCGGCTGCGGAAAGAGCCTCACCAGCCTCGCGCTGATGGGCCTCCTGCCCCGCCAAGCCGAGGTCGGAGGGCAGATCCTCTACGACGGCCGGGACCTGCTGACCCTCACCCCGAAGGAACGCCGCGCCCACTCCGGCCCGGAACTGGCGATGGTCTACCAGGACGCCATGTCCTCCCTGAACCCGTCGGTCCTGGTCGGTACCCAGCTGCGCCAGCTCACCCGCCGCGGCGCCGACCAGAGCCCCGCCGAACTCCTGGACCTCGTCGGGCTGAGCCCTGAGCGCACCATGCGCAGTTACCCGCACGAGCTCTCCGGCGGCCAGCGCCAGCGCGTCCTCATCGCTATGGCGCTCTCCCGCAAACCGCGGCTCCTCATCGCGGACGAGCCCACCACCGCCTTGGACGTCACCGTGCAAGCGCAGGTCGTGGAGCTGCTCGGGCGCCTCCGGGAGGAGCTCGGCTTCGCGATGGTGCTGGTCTCGCACGACTTGGCCCTCGTCAGCGAGATGTCCCACCGCGTCGCCGTCATGTACGCGGGCCAGCTCGCCGAGGTCGGACCGGTCCGGGACCTGCTCACCCGGCCGCGCCACCACTACGCCAGGGGGATGCTCGGTTCGGTCCTGTCGCTGGAGGCCGGGGCCGAGCGCCTGCACCAGGTCCCGGGGGTCGTGCCGGCCGCGCAGGACTTCGGCGCGGGCTGCCGCTTCGCCGGTCGCTGCCCCGCTGTTCAGGACGACTGCCTGACGGCGCCGCCGGCCCTGGCCGTCGACAACCCCGGCCACGAGTACGCCTGCCTGCATCCCGCCCCGGTGACGAAGGGGGTCCTGCTGTGACCGAACCGATCGTGGAACTCGACGGCGTGCACGTCGTGCACACCGCCCGTACCGGGGGACTGCTGCGCCGCGACCGCGTCCACGCCCTGACCGAGGCCACCGCCGGTGTGGGCAGGGGAGAGGTCCTGGGCATCGTCGGAGAGTCCGGATGCGGGAAGTCGACCCTGGCCAAGGTGGCCACCGGCCTGCAACGGCCCACCCACGGCACGGTCCGCTTCCGAGGCGAGGACCTGTGGGCGATGCCGACGGCCCGCCGGAGGAGGGAGTTCGGTTCGGCGATGGGCGCGGTCTTCCAGGACCCGTCGACCGCGCTCAACCCCCGCCTGTCGGTCCGGGCGATCCTGCGGGACCCGCTCGACGTCCACCGCCGCGGCACCCGCGCCGCCCGGGAGGAACGCGTCGACGAACTCGTCTCCCTGGTCGGCCTGCCCGGGCACGTGGGCGACGCCGTACCGGCACAGCTGTCCGGGGGCCAGCGCCAACGGGTCGCCGTGGCCCGGGCTCTGGCCCTGCAACCGGACGTGGTGGTCGCCGACGAGCCCACCAGCGCCCTGGACGTGTCCGTCCGCGCCCAGGTGCTCAACCTCCTCGTCGACCTGAGGTCCCGCCTGGGGCTGGGCATGGTGTTCGTGTCCCACGACATCCAGACCGTGCGGCACCTGGCCGACCGGATCGCCGTGATGTACCTCGGCCGCATCGTCGAGGAGGGGCCGGCCGAACGGATCGTGGCCGAACCCCGCCACCCCTACACCCGGGCCCTGTTCTCCGCGACTCCGAGCCTGCTCCACGGCTCGGAGCGGATCATCCTGCACGGCCCGGTGCCGTCAGCCACGGCACCGCCCTCCGGGTGCCCTTTCCGCACCCGCTGCTGGAAGGCCACCGACACCTGTGCCGAGGCCTTCCCGGACAGCGAGTCCGAGGACGGGCACACCTGGAACTGCGTCCACCCCGAAACAACCGCGAGGAGCACCGCATGAGTCAGAGCACGCCGAAGTACACGGGCGTGGTCCCGCCGCTCGTGACCCCCCTGGGCCCGAACGGCGAGGTCGACACCGTGTCGCTGGAGCGGCTGGTCGGCTCCCTCCTCGAAGCGGGGGTCTCCGGCGTCTTCGCCCTGGGAAGCTCCGGCGAGAGCGCGTACCTGACCGAAGCCCAGCGCGACACCGTCCTCGACACCGTCGTCGGCGCGGTGTCCGGCCGCGTCCCCGTCATGGCCGGGTGCATCGAGACCACGACCAACCGGGTCGTGGAGCGGGCCGAGGCCGCCGCCAAGGCGGGCGCCGACGCATTGGTGGCCACCGCACCCTTCTACACGCGCACCCACCCCACCGAGGTGGACCGCCACTTCCGCGAGCTGCGCTCCCGGAGCGACCTGCCGCTCCTCGCCTACGACGTCCCGGTCTCGGTGCACAGTAAGCTGTCCGCCGACCAAGTCCTCGACCTGGCCGCGGACGGCGTGATCGACGGGGTCAAAGACTCGAGCGGCGACGACCCCGGCCTGCGCGACCTGGTCATCGGTGCGCGGGAGGTCCCCGGGTTCTCCGTGCTGACCGGGCACGAGGCCGTGGTCGACGCGATGATGCTCGTCGGCGCGCACGGCGCCGTCCCCGGCCTGGCCAACGTCGACCCCCGCGGCTACGTCCGCCTGCTGCACGCCTGCGAGGAGGGCGACTGGGCGGGGGCCGGACGGGAGCAGGAACGCCTCATCCGGCTGTTCCGCATCGTCCGGGCCGTGGACCAGAGCACCGCGGGCGGCTCCACCGCGGGTCTCGGCGCCTTCAAGTGCGCCCTCGCCCTGCTGGGCGTGATCGCCGACGCCACACCGGCGCCGCCGATGCGCCCGCTCACCGAGGCCGAGACCGGACGGGTGCGCGCCAGCCTGGAGGAGGTCGGTCTGCTGTGAGCCCGGTGGCGGCAGCCCTGGACATCGGCGGCACGAAGATCGCGGCGGCCACGGTCACCGCGGAAGGGGAGGTCGGTGCCCGGCACTGGCGCCCCACCCCGGCCGGGAAGGGTCCCGAGCGGATCCTCGGCACCGCCGCCGACCTGGTCCGCGAAGCGGTGGGAGACCTCGACACCGTCGGTGTCGGGGTCGGCAGCGCCGGGGTCGTCGACCCGGCCACCGGGCGGGTGCGTTCGGCCACGGACGCCCTGCCCGGCTGGGCCGGCACCGACCTCCGGGGCGGTCTGGCCGACGCCCTCGGCCGACCGGTCACCGTGGCCAACGACGTGCACGCCCACGCGCTGGGCGAGTACTGGCGGGGCGCGGCCCGCGGCCGTCCGACCGCCCTGGTCCTCGCCGTCGGGACCGGGGTGGGCGCCGCCCAGATCGGAAGAGC
>NZ_BAAGZJ010000050.1:0-55909 GCF_054778635.1 Nocardiopsis nanhaiensis | reverse complement strand
GGGTCGGCCGGTAGGCCGACCCGCCGCCGAGGAGGGAGGGGCCGCCGCCCCCTACGTGGAGTCGACTACCCACTGGGTATAAGTCTGGACTCGTGAGTCACACGAACATATGCTCTGAGCTGCACAGACGTGGACTGCCGGGGAGAGTGCGCCCCTGGGGGTACCGGCGTATCCACGCGCGCAGCCACAGGCATAGTCACAGGTACAGCCGCACGCGCAGTCACAGGCACAGCCACGGGAACCCCTGTTTTTCGCCAGATCCCTACTGCTGAGCCAGCGAGTCGGGGCTGGTCAGCTCGTTCAGGAGTTGTTCGCTCGCCGGGCTGGGTTTCTTTTTCAGCTCACCGAGAGCTTTCTCCAGTGACCGGTAGGTGCGCCGGACTGCGTCCGGTCGAACCATTCCACCATAGACGCGCATCGCGTCCTGGTAGATGGATTCATTGAAACGGTCCAGATTCATTGCCTTTCGAAGAAGGGAAATTCGAGATTCGGCCGCATCTGTCTCTTTGGCCAGCAGCACCAGCACCTCGATGAACTGGTCGGCGTAGTGTTTGCGGTGGGACTCGAACCATGTTTCCTCGCAGTCAGACAGGAGCGGTTTCTCCCAGACTTTCAGCAACTCACGAAGGATTTCTTCTCTCCCTTGAAAAGCGGAGTTTATGCGCTTACTCAGATCCTTGGTGTGCACTACATCGATGTCGAACAACTCCTCCTGGAGGAAGTACCGACCGTTCTTCTTGAACAGGATGCGCTCTTGGGATTTGAGTGCGTCGCGCAATGGGGTCCGCAGGCCGGTGATCGCGTTGTACCGGTCCTTGCGCGCTTTGGCTTCGTCTCTTCCTGGGGAGAGGACCTCGCTCAGTTGGCCCTCGGGAAGCCCGCGAGGGCTCAGCGCCAGCATCGCCAGCAGGAGCCGCGAGTTCGACCTGGTCAGCACATCGTTGCCGTCCACCTCACACACGGGCCGGGGGGCGAACAACCGGACTCCTACCCGTGCTGCGGGCAGGGCGCGATCGGTTGCCTCGATGTCTGCGGCAGGCTGGGGGTCTGCCTCTGTTTCAGGGACAGACCCGGGTTCGGGTTGATGGTCGGCAAGCTCAGGAGCGACTGGATTCGCCTTGTCGGAGACGCTGTGGCGCCGGGGCAGGTCGCGGTGCCGGAGCGGGCCAGCCGCGTAGGCCTGGCCGCCCTGGGGTGAGGCCACACGGGCCCCTTCGAGATGGTCGCAGTGCACCACCGCTCCCGGCCCCGCGGGCTCGCCCAGCACACCCACGACGACCCCAGGAGAGTTGTTGAGCACTTGGTGGGCCTCGCGAGCGTCGTGAACCTCGTGGCCCGTACTCACCACCAACGTGGGGACACCACCAGGTTCGCTGACCTCACCTGTCGCGTATTCGTCGTCCATGATCTGCCGTGCACACCTGAGCAGAGCGGCTTCCACCGCGATGCGCGCACCGGGCAGATCAGCCACGATCTGCACGCCCGAGGGGAGTAGGTCGCCACCACCCAGTGCCTCCACCACAGCGGGGGTAGCCATGACCGCCCCCCGGCCACCGTGGCCATGGACCACCGCCGCCAAGACGCCAGCGGCGTGGGCTCCGACAAAAGCAATCCCCTCGCGCGCGTGGACCCGGACCCTGCGGCCTACCAGCACGTAGCCATCTGCGGTGAGGACGCCGCCCTCGCCGCCCCTGGGGTCAGAGCGCACCAGCCCACCAGACTTGGAACCGGTATCGTGCTCAGCCCCGGTGGGAGTGTCCTCGGCCTCATCCGGCCACGACGTGCGTCCGGGGGCCTTCGCTTCGCTCCGCGAACTTCCGGCGTGTGCGTGACGGCGTCCAACCGCATAGCCCACACCCGCCCCGGCCGCTCCGGCGAGAGCGCTCACCAACAACGAGCTCGGGCTGCTGTGGTCGCTGGTGGTAGTTGCGTCCAACGGCACCTGCTCGGGCACAGGCTCAGATGTCTCCTCTGCCGCTTCGTCCGCCCCTTCGGCGTTCGGCTCCTCCGCCCTCGGGGCCTGCAGGGTGTAGGCGATTTCCACGCGCCGGTGCTCGGCGTAGGAGGCATCAGGGTCGGTAGGTGGTTGGGCCGATCCCATGCCGCCCACCTCGAAGTCGACGTCTTCATGTAGGTGTTCGGCCAGGTGGTCGGCGACCGCCTGGGCACGTCGCTCGGACAGGCCTTCGTTGTAGGTGGGGTCGCCCACGGGGTCGGCGTGCCCGGTTACCACGACCGGCGTATCGGCGAGCCCGAGGTCGCCGATCATGCCCAGGGTCGGCTCCAGCGAGTCGCGCATCGCGGGGGTGAGGTCGGCCGAGTCGAAACCGAAGTTCGCCAAGGTGCGGGTCCGTTCGACCACCTCCTCTGGCTGGTCGTGCTGTTCGGGTGAGGGCTCCCCCTGAGTTTCCGGCTCCGGCTGGGCCGGTGCTTGGGCGACCGTGTCGGTGTGGGCGGCCACAGCAGCCGTGTGGGTGCTGGCTGCGGTGGTGCCTCCGGTGACCAGGACCCACACCAGCCGCACCGCACCCACCCTGGGCACCAGGCCCCGCAGCACGGCGATGACGTCCAGGACGACGACTGCGAGGTAGGCGGCCCACACCGCCCACAGCAGGACCACCAGCACCGCCAACACGACGTCTGCGGGCAGGGTTCCGCCGCGTAGGTACTGCCACAGCCACATCCAGGAAGCCTCCTCGCCCAGCGGCCATCCGAGACCCGATGCGAGCAGGGGCAATCCGATGAGCACGGCCACCGCGACGCAGGCTTCTCCGGCACCCGACCACAGGCTCCGCATACCTGAATTCCGCCTTTCTCCGTCACTGTCTTTCGAGCCTTCGCGGACCGAGTCGCATCAAGGCTGGTGCGCGGTTGCGGTCGCCTCGGCTTCGATCTCGCGTTCACCGATCGGCAGAAGACTCGGGGTGTAGGTGACCTGGGCCAGAACCACGACCTGGTCGTCCTCGGCGGTGGCCCGCCCTCGTGCCCCGGCCGATCCCAGGTGCCCCACAGCCGCCCGCCGGGCAGCCTCAGTGTCCACAACGGCAGCCCCCTCGGCCAGAGTGGCCGCCTGGTCGAGTTGGTGGGTGCCCGCTCGAGCCGCTGAGTGCGCCACCGTCATCAGCTCCGATTTGGCCGCCAGCATCTGACCGCCCTCCCAGACCAGAGCGAACACGACAAGGAATACGGGCATCAGCAGTATGAGGAACACTGACGCATGACCACCATCCGCCCGGTCCCAGCGACAGCATCGACAACGCCCCCTGCCGATGCTGGCATTGAGGCCGCTCATGGTTCCTGCCCTCGGTAGGGGTCCACCGGCGACATCGCGGTCGCGGTCAGAGTGCGTTGGCCGCCGAGCCCGCCCAGGTCCATCACCGTCACTGTGCACTCCACCTCCACTTCAACCGCCCCGCCCGGAGCGAAACGGGCGGTGTCGACCCGGGCAGCGAACGGGGCGCATACCAGCCCTCGGCGGGCAAGTTCCTGTGCAGCGGCCTGCTCGGCGTGGGTGCGCGCCTGACTCACTTCGCGTTGCAGCGATGCTGCTCGTGCCGCTGCTGCCGCGGCGTCCTGGGTGATGAGCGCGGCCGAGACCTGCCGCCCCGCCACCAGCATCAACAGCAGCGCGAGTACGAGAACCGGGACCAGCAGGGTCAGTTCCACCGACGCACTCCCCGAGTCCTTCCGGCAGCGCTGCTTCCGATACGTGGCCATGCTGTGCACGTTCACGGCGTCAGTTGCTCCACCGGGCCAGAGACCTGCGAGGAGACCGGCACCCCTACGCCCGGAAGCAGGCTCGGTGCTCGGCCGCTGAGGCTCACCCGGGCCTGGTCTGCGCTGCGGTCGACCTCCACCCGCACCGATCGCAGCACGCCCCCGCCCAGCTGGTCGTGGGCGTGCCCGGCGCGCTCGTGGGCGGCGTCCTCGGTTCCGTCGAAGGCCAGGGCGGCGTCCAGGGCCTGGGAGGCCACCGCCTGGGCGCGGTGCTGGGCATGGGCCCACAACCCCACCTGCACTACGGCGAGCAGCATCACGAACACCAGGGGCAGGATGAATAGGAGTTCGGCGCTGCCCCGATCGTCGCTGCGGTTCGCCCGCTCGGAACGGGTGGGCGGTGGCATGAGCCCTTTCACCGGTCCACGCCCAGATCGATGGACTCGGCCGCCGTGGTGAACTCGCTGATGAGGATGCCGCCCACCACGGTGGCGATGGTGATCGCCACCATGATCGTCAAGACCCATTCGGTCGTCGCCGACCCTGCATCTGAGGTGACTTTTCGTGTTGGGGTGAGACGTGTGCGTACATGCCGCAAGGCGCGGCGAAGGGCAGTGTTCACTTTGGTACTCCTTCTGCAGGCTCAGAATCCGGCCATCACGTGGACCAGTGCGACGTAGATGATCAACAGCAAGAAACCGCTGACCAGGCCCATGGTGGGCAGGGCCATGCGCTCGGTGGCCGCGAGCGCGGCGGCCTCCGCTTCAGCCAAACAGCGAGCACGCAGCGAGGTCGCTTTGGCCGTCAGGGAGGTACGGGTGCGCGCCCCGGACACACCGCCCAAGCGCAGCGAGGCTGCGAGCTCGGAGAGTTCCCGCACACCGGTCTCACCGGCCAGGGTTTCGAGGCCTTCCCAGGGGGGCCGTCGGCGCACGGTGGCGGTATGCACAGCACTGCGGATGCGTTCGGGGGCTCTCCCCCTCCCGTGCTGGAGGGCTGTGGTCAGGGCTCCGGTGCTGCCCGCACCTGCGGCCAGGCCCATCACGACCAGGTCCGCCAACGCCGAGGTAGCCGCCCTCAACTCGGCCCGCTGCCGCGCCGCCGCGCTACGAGCAGACAGGTCGGGGGCCACAAAGCACCCGACCAGAACTAGGGCGGGGAGCAACCCGGTCGGCATGTTCTCCACAACACCGCCCGCTGCGACCAGCACCAGGGCCAGGAGCAGGCCGAGGCCGGTCGAGGCGGCTTTCTCGGCCCGGTAGTCCTGCACCGAGGTGCCTGCTGCTGCCAGGGTCCTGGCCATGTTCGGGCCTGGGACCCGGGCGTGGGTGAGTAGGCCGCCCGCGCGGTGCCCGATCCGCCGCGCCCACCCTCCTCTACTCTCAACGGCGGGCGGCTGTTCTACTTCTGTGCGGGGGGTCAGGCGTTCGGTGACGGTGGGACGGCGCAGCCCGTAGGCGCCAGCGCACATCCCGGCACCGAGCATGCTTCCGGCCAGACCCAGGATCATTGCGCTCACCGCCCACCACCGGCCCGGGCCGCGCTGCCGACCGGGGCTGGGGTGAAGGGGCGCGGCTGCTCGGGCGGGGCGGCCAGGCGGGCGAGCCAGAAGAAGGAGAGCGCCCACACACCACCGACCAGGCCGAGCACCAGCTGCCCGGTGAGAGTGCCCAGGGGCTCGAGAAAGGCCGGGTTGAGCGCGACCATCCCGACCAGCATGACGGTGGTGGCGGCGGCGATGATGCGCACCGAGGAACGCACCCGTGCCCGTGAGGCCGACACCCGGGCGATGCTGGTCGCCCTCTCCCGGGCCGCCTCTGCCAGACGCGACAAGGCTCCCGCGATGTCTCCGCTCTGACGGGAGGCGCCCATGGTCAGGGTCAGGGCGACCACATCGCCCAGGTCCGAGTCGACCTGCCGAGCGAATACAGGCGCTGCCTGGTCCATGGGCTGGCCCGCCCGCAACCGGGCCTCCAGCCCTGTCACCGGTGTGCGGATGATCTCTGGGGCGACCGGCACGGTCGCGGCGACGGCCTGGTGAAGCCCCGATGCGCCGGTGATCATGTCCCGTAGCTGCTCAGCCCAGGACGCCACCGCCTCGGCAACGTCGGCCTGCTTCTGGGCGCTGGTATCGGGCCCGAGCAGAGCGGGCATCCACCATCCGGCTGCCGCGGCGAGCACCACACCCACCGGCCAGCCCGTCACCGCACCCACCAGCGCTCCCGCGCCCGCCGCAGCTGCCAGGCGCACCCAGTGACGCCTCTGGAGCAACGCTCGAGCCCACCCGGGCGTGTGCACACCTGCAAGGGGTCGCCGGGGCAGAAGGCTCGCCGCGTAGGCGGCGCAGGCAATCCCGCTTCCCAGCAGGACCCCGCCGATCGCCAAGCCCCCCATCGTCCAGTCCCACGGGCCCATCACGCCCACCCCCGCAGCGCGTAACCGACCCGGTCCAGGTGATCTGCGATGATCCCGGACGGGGCACAGACCACCGTCCCCGAGGCGGCTTGCCACTCGCGGTGGTAGATCTCGTTTGAGATCACCTGCTCACCTTCGGAGCCGACCACCTCGCGCACGCTGGCCACATAACGCTCTCCGGCTCGGGTGGTGTCGATATGCACCACCAGATGCAAGGCAGCACCGACCAACGAGGCGGTGGCCGAGGTTGTGAGTCGTTCAGGACTCTGGGCGCAGTAGGCGGCCAGCTTCGCGAACACCTGCTGCGAGCTGGAGGCGTGGATGGTGGACATCGACCCGTCCGTGCCCATCGACATGGCGTTGAGCAGCGCGATAGTCTCCGGTCCCCTCGTTTCCCCGACGATGACCCGGTCCGGGCACATCCGCAGTGCCGCCCGCACCAGCTCCGCCAAACTCACCTCACCGATGCCCTCGACGTTGGCGGGACGCCCCTGCAGCGCCTGAACATCCAGATCGGTGTTGGCCAGGCGGTGCAGACCCAGCTCGAAAGCGTCCTCCACGGTCACGAGCCGCTCTGCCTGAAGCGTGCCCAACAGTGCTCGGAGCAGGGTGGTTTTGCCGGAGTTCGTCGCCCCGCTGACCAGGATGTTCAACCGAGCCCGCACGGCAGCGAGAAGTAGATCCTGTGCGGTCTGGTCGACCATCCCGGCGCGGGCCACATCCCGCAGCCGTAGGTGCCGTGCGGGGTGGCGGCGAATGGTCACGGTCGGGCGTGCCGCGATGCCGGGCATCACCGCCGTCAGCCGTTCCCCTCCTGGGAGTTCCATGGACAGGATCGGTGCAGACAGATCGAACCTGCGTTCGCCTCCCGGTGCGCGAGCTGCGGCCCGCTGAACCAAGGCCACGAGATCCTCATCGGTGTTGACCACCGCTGGTCGGTCTTGCCTGCTCCCACCTCCGAAATCGACTACGACCTCGTCGTTGCCGGTGATGTGGATGTTTTCCACCCCCGGCTCAGACAGCAGTTCCTCGACCGGTCCCAAGCCGAGCACGTGGTCCAACGTGAGTCGGCGCAAGCGCGCCTCGTCGACCGTCTCACGGATGCCCTGGACCAGGTCCGTGCGTGCCTGCTCCTCCAAGAGCGCGTCGACGAGCTGGCCCACCGATTCTGTGTCCGCAGACTCCTCAGGATGTTGGACCAGGTCTTCGGTGACGCGCACGGCCAGTGCCGCCGCGGCCTCGCGCAACGAGTCCTCGCCGTTGAGCTCTCCGGCAAGAGGCGTCAGGCCTGGAGTGTGGTGCATGGTCCTCACGCCGCCTGCACCTCCAACACCCGGCGCTCCCCCGCGCCCAGGCCCAGACCGTCGAAGTCGTCGCACAGCTCCGCCAGCGCCTTCGCCGACTTGATCAGCGGTATCCACTCCAACGAGTCGGGATCGCGGCGCTGGGCCCGCCAGGCCGCCAACCGGTCCCGCAACCGTGCAGGAGGCCGGTGTTCGCCCCGCACCAACCCGGCTCCCGTGGCGTCGCGGGGAATGCGTGCCCACACCGGCAACCCGTTCGCCAGCTCCGAAATCTCCGTATCCGGATGCGGACAGGTGCCGCTGATGGCCAGGCCCACCCGGACACCGTCCTGGCGCAGCGAGGCCAGGACCGGGGCGCACACCCGGAGCCGCTCGGCCTGTTCCACCTGTCCGGGCTCGATCAGGACGACGGTGATGTCGGCGTGGCGGAGCAGGGCCGCCCCCGCAGACCCCGGCACCGCACGTCCCACATCCACCACCGTTACCCGTCCGGACTTGAGCACGGTCGGATTTCGGGCAAGCACGTCGACCGCGCGGCCCGCCTCCAGCGGATCGGTCGGTGCCGTCACCACCCGCAGCCCGCCCGGGAGTTCGGCCGCATGACGCAGCAAAGGATGATGGGCGCCCGAGCCACCCCTGCCACCATCCTTGGTCGAAGACACCGGCGCCTGAACCGACACCGGTGAACGTGAGGCAGCGGCCAACGAGATCAAACCCATTGATCCCGGGTCCACTCCGTGCCAGGCGGCGACATCACCCCCGGACGCGTCGGCCTCCACCAGGACCGGCACCGTCAGCACCCCGCTCGGCCACGCGGCGGCCATAGCCGTGGCCAGGCTCGTCGCCCCCGGGGCCCCGCTCAGTGAGCACACCGCCACCACCGTCATTCGCCTGCCTCCTCGTCCTCGGACTGCGCCTGTTCGTGCGGGTTGACCACCGCCACCTGGATGTCGCCCCCGGCGACCGCACGGGCCACCTGGCCCGCGTCCGCCCGGGAAACCACGACCTCCACCGCCTGCGCACCGGTACCGAACCCGTCATCGGCCTCTGCGACCACGCGGTGCACCAGTGCCGTCACCGCGCCCGGGGCCTCGTCCGGCTGGCCTTCCCCGCTCTCGGCTGCCGCTTCCGCTCCGCCCTCGGCGGGGATCAGCTCCACCGTCGTGCCCGCTTCCAACCCGTGAGGGAGCGCAGTGACCGGCACCGTGACCACGGCAGAACCCTCCTCCGGCCACAGGGCGGTATCCGACACGGCCCCCGCCGTCAGGGGGGACCCGCCGGGAACCGGCAGGGTCAGCGCCATCCCCTCCACCGCCTCAGGTGCCATCAGCCGCAACCCGTCGGCCTCGGCCACCTCCACCGTGGTCACATCCCCCGCAGTGATCACGTGTCCGGCGGGCAGGTCATCGGCGAGCACAGCCACCGCTCCGGTCTCCTCGCCCGCGTATCCGGCCCAGGCGCCCGCTGCCCCGCCACCGACGATCAGCGCAGCGGCCAGCAGCGCCCACTTCCACCGGCGACGCGAGGTCGCCGCCAGGCGCACCGATTCCCACTCCCGGTCGGCGCCGGGGGAGGCGGCCTTATCCTTATTTTTCTGGTTGGTTTGCTGGGGATTCGCGAGCGCGACCATCCCACCCCTCCTTCACGTGTTTGCGCCTGCCTTCGCCTGTTAGCGGGTGTCTGTGACTACCGAGTGGATCTCGCTCACCGGAACGGACACCGTCGAGGAGGTCGTCAGGTCAGCCAAGTCACCGCCGTCCCCGTCGCTGGTGGACCAGGCCACCTGCCACTCCCACACAGCGGTCAGATCCACCTCGGCCCCCGCACCCCCAGCAGGCAGAGCGGTGTAGGTGTGACCGCAGTCCGGCGACCCCTCCTCGCGGTAGACCTCGGGCGAGAACACCGTCCCCGCGCTCTCGCACTCCACCCGGTGGCCGTCACCGGTGTCCCACACCACCCGCTTCGGTGTGGCGACCACCGTCACCGACCCTGCGCTTACCGAGGCCGTGGCCGACACCGGCTCCCAGTCGTCGGAATCGATCCACATCCACGAGGGCATGTTCACGAACCTCGGCTCCTCCAGCGGCGGCGCGGTACCGATCGTCGGCTCGGGCACGTCCATCTCCGCCCGCGCCTGCTCAGCGAGCACAACAGGGTCGAACTCCGGGGCAGCAGAACGCCCCGCTGAGGCAGTCGAGGCCGTACAACGAGCCACGCCCGGGGGTACTTCCACAGGTCCTTCCATCCCTGATTGAGCAAACTCCGTCTCCGGAACCACACAGGCGGGATCGCTCTCCTGCGGCGTCCCGGTCGATTGCCCCGACCCGCCGACCACCGAGGAGGCGGACCCCTCCGGGCTCTCGGGCGCCCACGCCTGCACGCGGCAAGAACCACCGGCGCAATCCGTCTTGGCGAGGAAGTCCTCAGCTCCCGCTGACACCGGAGCCGCAGGCCAGGCAAGGAGAAGACCTAGGAGAGCCGGGCTGAACACCTTTGCGACAGAGGCACCTCCTAGCCTCAGCACGAGCCGTACTCCCCGAGCCACAGGTCGTCGACCCGCCAGCCGTCGCCCTCGTCAAGGACCGTGGCCTCGACCGGGCGCCTTTTCTCGCCCTGCGGGCTGTCATCGGCGCCTTCGCCGACAAGCCATTCCGAGCTATCGATGCAATCCTCGATGCTCACTCTGACGGGGTCGGCCTCAGGTTCAGCGCTGAGGGCATCGGGGGACAGCACCGGTTCACCGGTCGCCTCGACACCTTGCAGCATGGCTGTCACCAGCTCCAGAGCCTGCCCTGAGGCGTACTCCTCCAGGTCAGGGTGTTCGACCGCGCCCTCATGCGAGCCTTCGGCCACCGCCCCCCACATGTTCCGGTAAGCCTCCAACGCCAACTCCTCCGGCGAACTACCCGGATCGGAAGGAGCGGCCAGGGTGGCAGGCGGGCTCGACTCGGCTTGCTCGGGTTCACCCTCCGAAGACGCACACCCGCCCAGCGCCACTACGGCCGCCGCCCAGACCACCACGCGCATCGCACACCTCCGATTCCTCATCCGACGCGACCCCACGCCGTGCTTTCGAAGGGTGACACTAGCCACACACAGAGTCATCGCACAAGGGCTATTCGGGCACTCTCCGTCACCAAAACTGTGAAGAGAGCCACCCGCCCCTCGTGTCGAACTCTCTACCTGCACAAACGCCAAGGCGAGCAAACGTAAGCAGGGCCGCTCCCGATACGGGAGCGGCCCCTCACCCCGTCTTTGGCGTCAGGCAACCGGGTGCTGCTGAGCGTGCCACTGCCACACCAGCCCGGCCAGTTCGTCCCACTCACCGGTTGTGGGAGCTTGAGTCGCCGTCGCGGCGGAAAACGTAGCTTCCTGGTCGCGCCCGTGCTTGCGAAGCTCTACCGCAGGACTTTGCTGAGCTCGGTGGCGCTGTTCATGTGCGGCCAGGTAGGGGCGCACCCCGCGCCCACCTTGATCGTCCTCGCACCATCCGAACGTCGGCAGCCGCTTCGCCGTCCTCTGGGGTTCGTAGAGGTTTCGAACCCGGTCAGTGTGCTCACGGCGGGCCCGGTCATAACGGCGCGCCCACTCCGGTTCCTGAGGCACAAGGACAGCAGGCGACGTTGTCTCCGCTCGAAGAGTCGAGCTCTTCTTCCCTGGCCGCGGTCGGGTTGGTGGCGGCGGTGTGGAGACGTTGAGGATCGCTGCGAGTACGGCCCCTACCGTCCAGCGCGCGCGGCTGACCCAGCCGCGTCGACGTTTGCGGTGTCGGCCCCTACCATGGTCCATGGTCTTCCTCCTGGTGTGTTCAGGTGGGGATCACGCCTCGGGCGGTGTTACCGCACCGGCCGAGGCACCTTTCTTTTCTGCTGTTCTTCGGCGACCACTGAGGCCGCCACTCGGGACGGGGCTGGTGTCAATGGCCCCGCGAGGTCGTACGCCCTAGCGAAACTGCGCTTCCTCACCCCGCCCGTGGCTCCTAGCGCTACTACCTGGTTCTGAAGCCGCCCGGAGCCGAGCCGCACCAGCGGACACCTGAGTTGTAATCAGGCATGACGAAGAACCCCCTTTTCGGACACGCGAAATAATGCGGACAAATAGGAATGCGCGTTCGCCCGGGTTGAACGGTGCGGATGCGATGTTTCCCTATGCTCGCGAGAAGTTTCAACCCCGCATTTTGTAAAAGTCATGGACCAGGGAAAACACGGAAATGGGCCGCAGATACCCAGCCCAACCGGCCTCATCGGCTCCACAGCCGGGCAGGTCGGCCCCAACCCAGGGAACGCGGGCTCGGGGCCGACCTGCCCCCGTTTGTGAGCGCGTAGTAGCCGCTCAGCCCGGCCGCGTCGCCGCCACGAACCGGGGGCTGTAGTAGTCACTCTGGACAGGCTCGACTCTGACGTTCTGGCCCGACCTCGGGGCGTTGACCATCTGTCCGTCGCCCACGTACATGGTCACGTGCGACGGGCTGCCTCCCGGCGCACCGGTCTCGTAGAAAAGCAGGTCCCCCACCTGCAGCTCGTCCAAGCCGACACGGGCTCCGACTTCGACCTGCGCGGTAGTCACGCGCGGCAGGCTCACTCCCGCCGCTTCCCAGGCCTTCATGGTCAGCCCGGAGCAGTCGAAGACATGGGGGCCCATCCCTCCCCACGCATAGGGTTTTCCGACCTGGGCCAGCGCCCACTCAGCAGCAGCCCGCCCCTGCTCACTGCTGACCCCTGAGCCCACCACCGGCCGCTCAGCTGCTTGAGCAGCGATCTCGGTATAGGCGTCGACGTGCTCGACCACCTGGTCCACGTACCAGCCCGCATGGTTGTAGCGCAGCAGCGCCGCCGCGAGGTCGGCCTCGTCGGTGAAATCAACCGGCTCCCCCTCGGGATGGCTCACGCACAGGTACACCGCCGCGCTCCACATCGCGTCGTGGATGTTGTGGGGGTCAGCGACGCCGTCGCCGTTGCCGTCCAGACCATGGGTTTCCCAGGTGGTGGGGATGAACTGCATCGGCCCCACTGCACGGTCGTACTCGTCGTCCCCGTCCCACTCGCCTCCATCGGAGTCGTAGTGGGGTGTGGTGTTGCCCCCGACGCCGCTGCCGTCCAGGCGCGGGCCGATCATCCTGGGCCGCACGTCCCCGGCAGTCGAGACCTCCCGGTCCGCCACGTGATCCGATTCGACTTTCCCGATGCCGGCCAGCACCGGCCACGTCATCCCCCGGCACTGCTCATACTCTTGCTCCAGCCGGTTCGCGGACTGGACGTAGGCCTCCAGGACCGGGGCGGGGATACCTTCCACCTCGCCTGGCACAGCATCCGCACTCTGGTCGTGACTGCCCAGCACGCCGATGAACAGCACCGGCACCAGAAAGAGCAATCCCGCACCCGTGACGGCATGCCGGATCACTCCTGGACCCGCTCCGGGCGGGAGTGGCGGCAGGCGATGTCGAGCAGACGCAACCTCTGCCCACCGGGGTCCCCGGGCGCTCGCCACACCGCCCTGTCCGGGCCCCGCGCACGCAACTGCTGATGGGTGGCCACATAGGCCCCCACTTTCTGCGACTCTGCCCAAAACCCGGCGGAGAGCTTGGCCAGGAGATGCTCGGCGCGCTGGTCGGAGTGGACCGCGAAAAGCACGACCGAAGCCAGCCCGCTCTCCGCTGCCAGGCTGGCGTACCCGCCCATCTTGCGCACCACCTTCGTCAGCGGCTCACTGCCGGTGTCGTACTCCACGAAGGCGTGCAACACAGCCTCGTCCTGGTCCCACTGCAGGTAGGCATCGGGGCGGATGTGGCGCCCCCACCTCCGGGCGCTCTCGCGCTCGGAGTACCAGCACTCCAAGGACGCCGAAGTGGTGCGGCGCGCGGCCTGGGTGAAAGCCACGAAGGTGTCGACCAGGCCGAGCACGTGCCCCAACTGGTGGTTGTGGGCAATCCGTATCCGGTGGTCAGCCCGATAGTCCAGGTCCGACAACTCGCTTTGCCGCTGAACGGCCAGGAGCTGCGCACCGAGCCGGTCCACCACCCAGTGGTTAGGGCTCGTACCCGAATGTGTGAAAGGCCTAAATGGGGCGACCAGACGATACAGGCGCAGCTGCCGCATCCGCTGGTTCACCGTGCGCACAGACCGCCCCTCGAAATGCAGTTGGTGCAGGTGGTGGGTGGTCAAGACGTTGTGCTCGTACAGGTCGTTAAGGATCCGGCGGTCCCGAGGAGTGATCTTGCAAACCAGGCCCAGCAGGGTGTCGGCTTCGTCAGTGCTCATGGTCGGCCCTACTTCCTTCGATCGCTCGGCTGTGCCTGTGCCTCGGGCCCGTGTACCCGGGCGGCCCGGCGCACCTGTGTGGCCCTGCCCTTCACGCCGTCCGGCAGGGGGCGGGTCCGTACCGTTGCCGCGCCGAGTTCCCTCGCTCCGACCAAGGGGCGCACCGCGGCTTGGAAAGCGCCCAGGTGGGTGAGGTCGTAGGCGCCCAGAACGGGTTGGGTGTGCTGTTGCAGGTGCGCCGCGTCGTCAGGGGAAGCGGAGAAGTACACCTTGGTGCGGGCGTTGGCGGAGACCGCCTTGCGCAGGTCCCCCGGGAGCTGGCCGAGCTCCTGGTGGGCCAGGGTCAGACCGAGCCGGTAGCCGCGGGCTTCGGCGAGCATGTCCTCCAGGCTGCCGGGCAGGTTCAGGAAATTCTGGGCTTCGTCGATGTAGGCGCACAGGTCGGTGCGCCGGTGTTCGGGTGTGTGGATGCGGGCGGTGACCGCCTGCCAGGTCGCCGCTAGCGCGAACGATCCGATCAGCGAGCTGGTGTCCTCGCCCAGGCGGCCCTTGGGCAGTCGGAGCAGTACCAAGTGCCCGGTGTCGAACAGCGAGGGCAGGTCGATGGTGGAGGGGCCCGAGGCCACCACTTGGCGCACCCACTTACGCAACAGAGCGGTCCGGAGTTTGTTGAGCACCGGCCCGGTCACCGACGAACGCGCCGAGACGGTGAGCCCTGAGTACCAGCCCCAGAAATCCTCGAGGGCCTCGTCTTCACCGGTGCGGGCGGCGACCTTGGCCATCGTGTCCGCGCGCAGGTCGTCGTTGGAGAGCAGGCGCGGCACATCCCCCAGAGTCAAGGCCGGGTCCTGAGCCCGGGTCAGGGTCAGGGTGGCTGCCCGCAGGATGTCGTCGGTGCGCGGCCCCCAGTACTCGGCATAGATGCGGCGAAAGATGCCGACCACCGTGTCGCTGGTGAAATCCGGATCCGGGCCCTGCAACAGGTTCAACCGGGGCGGTGCGGCGTTGTCGTCGGGGTCGAAGAGCACCACCCTGTTCACCGCGTGCTCGGGCAGGCGGGCCAGGATGTCGGTGACCAGGTCGCCGCGCGGGTCGATCACCAGACCGGCCCGCCCCGCCTCAGCGTCCTGGAGTACGAGGTTCGCGAGGAGGGTCGACTTGCCCGACCCGGTCTTGCCGAGGACGTGGGTGTGCTGACGGGCTTCGACCACCCCCAAGGCGACCGGGCGCTTGGTTCCCGCGTCGGCATCGCCCACCACCCGGGTGTTCTCGCCTTCGCGCGGGACGGCGGGTGCGGGTGCGGCGGGCCTGGCTCCGGCACGGGCCAGACCGGGGACGGTGGCGTCGGTGGGCAGGTGGGCGACGGCCGCCAGCTCGGCTGTGGAGAGCAGCGCCCCGTGGGCCAGGAACCGGCGTGGCGCCCACCACCCAGGTTTGAGCATGTGACGGCGGCGCAGATGGTTGGTGCCCGAGGTGAACGCAGCGAAAGACGAGGCCACCCCGTGTGCACGGCCGCGCAACCGCTCCTGGGCATCGTCGCCCTGGTGGGTGGTGGTGAGGATGTAGGAGAGCGCACACGCCAGGCGGGGGCTGTTCGCTTTGGTGAGGATGGCGCGGATGTCGTCCCCGGTCCCCGGTAGCGATACCGGCCTACGGACCCCGGCCCCGGTGGGGGCCACCGCGTCGACCATGGCTGTGGCCATCCCGGCGTTTCCGGCCAGGCGGGCAGCAGCTCGGCGGGCGCGTGCGGCCCGCCATCCCGTCACCGGCCGGGCTGTGATCCGCACCAGGGCGTGCTCGCCCTCGACCAGATCCTCCAACGCGCCCAGCAGGGGGCGCGCGGGGTCGTCATCGAACCGGGTCCTGAGCGGGTACACCTCTGCCCGGCCGAGCCCCAGGTGGCCACCGGTGGTGTAGGCCCCTTCAGGCAGCGGTGACTCTTGCGGGGCCAGGTGTCGGGTGGAGGTAGTGGCTCCGGGCCAGGCCGCAGAGATCGCCCGCTCCACCGTGCCCGGTGGCACAACGCCGGGTACCCACACTTGGTAGCGCACACCGGCTGCCGAGGCGATGATCTCCAGGGCCAGGTGGGGTTGGAGCAGCCACCGCGACCAGCGCGGCCGGAGCAGCCCCATGGTGTGCTGCCAGAAGGCCTTCGCGTTCTCCAGACTGGCTTCGGGCGGGGGTAGGATCCGCACGATCCGGGCCTGTCGGGACAGGTAGAGGTGGCGGGCCCACCGCACCCCGAGCACCATCGCACCGACCACCGCCCCTGTGAGCGGGATGGCCGGGAGCAGAAGGAAGACTGCGCCGCCCAGTAGGAACTCCAGCATCAGACCGCCTCTCCCGCGTTGGAGTTTTCGTCCCAAGCCCAATCGGCGTCGAAGTCCTGCTCATCGCCCACGTCGCCCGCTGCTTCCGCTTGCGCCGCTGTCTCGGCGCGCATCGCGGCTAGCTCAGCCGGATCGGAGGTGATCAGCGCGTGCTCATGAGGGGAGGCGAGCGGTTGGAAGCCCACCCGTTGGTGCCCGGCCACCAAGAGCGCGGAGCCTCGGAGCGCGGTGCCCACCAGGTGGGTCTCACCCGCCGAGAGGTGGAAGGCGTCTGCCACCGTGTCGAGGTTCTGCGGGGCCTGCTTGAGCAGGATCTGGGTGGCGGCGTTGGCGATGACCACCCGACCCAGTTCGGTGGAGAGCACGTCGCCCACGTCCTGGGTGATCAGGGTCAGACCCGCCCAGTGCTTGCGTCCGGCTTTGGACCAGCGCGCGAGGTAGCGGGCCGCGGCCGGGTCCTGGAGCAGCAGCCAGGCCTCGTCGACCACGACCGTGCGGGGCCGTGCTGGCCCGGGTGCGGTGACGTGGCGCCAGATCGCGTCCAACGCCAGCAGCACCCCGACCGGTCGCACTTCGTCGGGCAGCTCCTTGAGGGAGACCACCGTGAGGTGGCCGTCCATCTGGGCGGTGGAAGAGCCCTCGAAAAGGGCGGAATGGGAACCGTGCACAAAGGGCTTGAGCCGTTCGGCCAGTTCCCGGGCGGCACGGGCCGGGTCTTCTCCCGTGTCGGGGTCGGTCGCGATCTCTCCCAGGGCCTCGGTCATGTCTGCGAGCACCGGCGCGGACCGCCCCCAGGTGGCGGGGTTGCGGGTGATACCGGCTTCGGCGTAGGCGGTGACGATCGCCCGGTCCAACACCGACTGGTGGGTGGCGGACAGCTCACCGACCATCGCGCCGATGAGGGTGTGCAGGAACAAGGCCCGGCTCGTGAACGACCTTCCGTCCTCGTCCTCGCCGGGCGCGGGCAAAGCGAAGGGGTTCAGCCGCCCTTGTTGCGTGCCGAGGTCGATGGTGGCTCCGCCCACCGCCTCGGCCAGGCGCAGGTACTCACCCTCCGGGTCGATGACCGCGACGTCGACGCCCACCAGCAGCGAGCGGAGGATCTCGAGCTTGGCCAGGTAAGACTTACCCGCACCGCTGCGAGCGAGGACGACAGCGTTGTGGTTATCCAAATCGCCGCAGAACCGGTCCCACGCCACCAACCCGTTGGAGTGGGTGTTGGTGCCGTACACCACCGTGGTTTCCCCCAGGTCGGCGACCAGCTCAGGGGAGGTGAACGGCAACGTCGTGGCCACCGCGTCGGTGTCCATCGACCGGCCCATCCCCAGCGCGTCGGTTCCCAGCGGGAGCGTGGAGATCCACCCCGCCAGAGCCCGGAACGTGGCCGGGGCCGCGTCCACCAGAAGCGAATCACACAGCGCTTTGACCTGCTGAAGCTCAGCCTCCAAGTGCTCCAAGCAGGTGGCGTGCACGGTGATGTAGACCGCGACCTTGAACAGGCGGCCCTGGCCGGTGGCGATGCGGTCAGCGATCTCGGCCGCGTCCACTGCCGCCGTGACCTGGTGCGGATCCTCCACCTTGCCCTGGCCCGCACTGGTGCGGTGCGCCGACTCCAACCGGGCACGCCTCTTACGGAGCTGGGTAGCGGCACGGGGCGCGGGGACCGGGTCCAGGTGGAAGCTGATGTCGAGCTGGCCCGGGTAAGTCAGCAGCGGTTCGGCCCAGCCGACCGCGACTTCGCGCGGGTAACCGGTGAAAGCGAGGGTCTGGCACACCCCGCCCTCGACTTCCAGGTGCCGGGCTCCGACGTGGACGGCCGGACCGCCCAGGTCGGGCGAACCAGTGCGTTTCCACAAGCTACGAACAGCCATCGCGCTCATGCCTCCTGTTCGTCGGCGGTGCCGCCGAGCTCGGCTTCGTGCGGGTCGGTGTCGGTCAGGTGCGCGCCGGGGGCGGTCATCGAGGCTCGTAGCGCCTGCTCGGCCGCTTGGCCGTCCAGGACTTGCGTGCGGATGCCGAGCGTGGCCAGCCGGTCCGCGGCATCGTCCGCCCGGCGCCGCAGTGCCCTACCGGTTCGGCGCGCGGTTCCGGTGGCGGTGACCACGACCAGCACCTGTTGGTGGGACAGCTCGTGGGTGGCGGCGATCTCGTCGAGGTAGTCGGCGTGCGCCGCCGCGGCCTGGGCCAGTGCGGGGTGGGGCAGGTAATCGGCGTTGGCGCGCACCATCTCGGTCAATCCGGACAGGTCGGCGCGGCGGCGCTGCACGAGGATCTGGACGGGGTCGGTCAGGGAGTCGAGCACCCCGGCGAACGCGGCGACGGTCTGGTCCTGCTCGCGCCCGGAGGCGAGCTGGAACGGGATAGTGGTGCAGGCGATCACCGCAGCGCACCGTCCGTCCACGTCGATCACCCCGCCGGGGGTGATGGCCGAAGCGGGCAGCCGCAGGGGTTCCAGACGGGGTTGTCGGAAACGGGGTGCCCACCGCGGCGGCTTCGGGATCGTCCCGCTGGGTGCGGAGACCAGGTGTTTGGGTGAGCGCTTCCAAGACCATGCGCTGGCCAGCACCCTCTCCAAACCACGGCCGTCGCGCTCGGCGAAGGCGACGGCGATGACTGCGCCGAGGACGGGGGCCAGGCCCAGGCCGAACACCCATAGCGGCACGGCATCGCGAAGAATCAGGTAGGCGCCCCAGGCCCCGGCCAGAGCCGGGGCGATGATCAGGCACTGTCTGGCGGTCAGGTTGAACACCAGGGGTTCGGGCCGGTCGATGTCAGCGGGGATCCGGCCCCGCCACGCCGAAGGCTCCTCGGCCACAAGCACACCTTTCTCATGTGGTCGTTCTTGATCAGTGGGCTAGTCGGTGTCGCGGCGCGGTTGTGGGAAGAGCCCGTACTGCTTCCACACCCGCCGCGGGGACGGGAAGAGCGGCCGTTGGCCTTTGACGTGCGGCGGTTTGCCCCACTGAACCTCCGGTATCTGCGGCAGGTGCCTCGGCCGCGCTGACGGCGGGGTTCTGGGTAGAGAAGGCCTGCGCAGACGCGGCGCGTAGGTCACCCTTGCCGAGGGGCGGGGTTCCGGAGGTGTGTAGCCGAGCCGTTCGGTTCCCTTGCGGCCGGGCACCCGTGTCGGCGGCGGTGTCGGGAGCACCCCTTGGCGCCAGCGGCGCTGCGGCGGGGCCGGGCTGGACCCGCTCGTTGGGGTGGCTGGAGGTGACGGACGCGGGAACAGCGTCTGCTGCCCCGTCTTGGGCGATCCGGGCATGCGTCCCTCCTCCAGAGCACGGCGGGCAGGTACAGGTGGTCCGGGGCGCGGTGGCGGCACCGGGGGCAACGCCTTCTGCGCTGGCAGGCCCGGCGGGACGCCCGGGTCCGGTCCGGGTCTGGGCCAGGGCCCCGAGCTTCCGGGGCCGGGAAGGGCACGCGGCCCACCTGCCGACAGGGCCCCGGCCGGTTCGGGTGGATCGTGGCGGTGCCTGTACCACCAGGCCTGGGGTTGCAGCGGTTGGAGGCCGGAACCGGGTTTTGGCGTATAGCGGGGCAGAGGTCGGCCCGTAGCGCGCTTGGGCCACCCGGCCTGAGGTTTACGCAGGCCGAGATCGAGACCGTTGCGCAGCACACCCGGCATGCGCATGCTTCCCACGGAGCGGAAGGCCATCATCCAGGCGAGGTTCTTCAACAGCGCGGCGATCGGGCTCGTGCCCGGGTTGGGCTGCCACACCAGCTTCATCACCCATGAGCTGATCCGGATCTGCACGTAGAGCAGCACCAAGAGCAGCATCAGGTTCATCAGCCAGCCGCCCTCGCTGACGTCGCCGGTGGCGGGTGCGGCCAGGGTGCTGCTGGCCAGCGCAACGGTGTGCTCGCCTCCCGTGTCCAGGGCCAGCTCCTGTTCGGCCCCGTCACCAGAGGCGGTGGTGTTGCCCATGATCGACAGCTGGCCTTCGAAGAACAGCCGCATCATGGCGATGAAGACGATGCTCTGCGCGATCGGGATCGCGCACAGGCCGACCATGGACTTCCACCACAGCTCCGCCAGCCTGTTCGTGTGCGGCAGGGCGTGAAACATCAACAGCAGGGGCGCGGCGATAACCAAGACGATGACCATGCAGATGCGGACCGCCTCGGTGATCATCCACACCACCAGCAGCACGACCGCCACGACCAGGAGCAGGATCGTGAAGACCAGCGCCTCCTCGAGGATGACGTCCATGCGGTCACGCAGATTGACCGCAGCCTCCCGGGCATCGATGCCTTCCCGGCCGATCGCCGCGGCAATGCCGTTGGAAGCCTTGACCATCTCGGTGGCCACCACCAGTGAGAGGTTGGCTGCCACCGCTCCGAAGACCAGCCGGGGCAGGATGTCGGCGGCTGAGTACCGGGTCTGGACGCTCTGGTAGCCCATGGCAATGAACCCGCCCGCTGTAATGAGCAGGACGTAGAGGACGTTGCTCGTGGTGAGGATGCCGTCGTGCAGGGCCTCCATCCCCCCGGTCGGCACCGGAGTCCGAAACGCCCTCTCGGCCAACCACCCCAAGGCGGGGTTCAGCCCGCTGACGACGAAGTCCGCGAACCAATTGCTGATGTGGCACCCGGGGTCGACCATCCCGCAGTCGAAGACCTTGTCGTCGGTCTCCAACTCGACCGGATCCTCTGAAAGCTCCGTCGGGTCCTGCCGCCCTCCTCGGGGCTCATCCTCGCGCTCGTCCTCCGGAGACGGGAGCGGCTCATCGCTGATCTCCGGTTCCGGAGCAGGCTCGGCGTCAGGACGGGAGTCGGTTTCAGGTTCCGGCTCCGGTGGGGGCACGGGTTCTTCTGGTGGTGGGAGCGGGTCATCGGAAGGCGGCGGCAAGGGCTCGTCCGAGGGCGGCTCCGCTGGCATCCAGCCCGGCATGTTCACGGGGCTCATATGCCGCCACCGGTCTCACCGGCGGCCAGGATCCAGTCCAAGATCCCCATCAGCACGGTGGCAAGCACCGCGATGCCGTAGCCGATCGCCACCCCCGTCAAAGCCCTTTTGGCTCCGTCGATGGCGCCGGGCTCTCCCCCCGCGACCAGCCACCGGACACCGGCGATGGTGAGGAAGAGCGTCCCGAGGGCGGTAGCCAGCACCATGATGACGAGATAGATCCGGTTCACCACGGCCACCAGCGGCTGGGCCGTGGTCTCAGCGGGCTCCTGTGGCCCTTGGACCTCACCCTCGGTACCGTCCGCCCACACCCACGAGGCGTCGTCAGCCGTCAGCATGCACCACACGGTGGCAAGCACGGTGAGGGCCATCACCACGAACAATCTGCGCACCCGCATCCCCTTTCTTTCGCCGCCAAGCCCCTCAGGGCCCGACCCCGCTCGACTCCTGTGCCCGCGCCTCGGAGACCGGTGGGCCCCTCCTGGGCAGGTGGCCCTACCGGCCCTCTCACTTGGTTAGGAAGCCAACGGCCAGAGCGGATTCGACGTCGCGCGCCCGACGGGTTCACCGGAGGGGTGCGCATACGCGGGCGAAATTGGCGAAGTCGCCGCCACGGCCCCTGCGCGATCGTGCTCGGGTACCGGGCACAGCGCCGCAGCCAGTCGCTTCTCCGCACGCTGGCGGCGCTTGGCCAGGGTCTTGTAGCCCACGCCCGTCTCGGTGGACAGCACCACCAGCGAGACCCCTTCAAGGCGGGTGCGGGCGATCAGCTCAGCCTCAGATTCCGTCAGGGTCCCGGCCCGCACGGCGGCGTCCAGGACCGGCTCGCACGAGCGGGCTGCACCGGGCTCTGCTTCGAAGTCGGCCTCCTCCTGCGCCCTGCTTCGCGCCTGGTGAGCGGCAGCGGCCAGGGCCCTTTTGCGCTCGCCCAGTGCCGCTCGGCGCACGCGGCAGAGCAGGAAGTAGCCCTGACCGGCGTGGTCTGCGTTGACGGTGCGCACCTGGCGGATCGCGGCCGCCACGACCTCGGCTTCGAGGTCGGCGACATCGGCCCTGTCCAGACCGCGGCTGGCGTGGCGCACGGCGGAGCGGAGCATGGGCACGGCCAGGCCCAGGGCTCCGACCAACCAGTCCTGGGAGTGGCGGGCCGCGCGGATGGTGTGGCGCCAGACCGCGTCACGGACACGGTTCGTAGTCGCCCCGGCCAGCAGGACGTCGCGGAGCTCGTAGAGCGAGTAGGTGCGTTTCTCGAGCTGCGGGTGCACGTACTGCCCGCTCAGGGTTAGGTGTGTGGGCGCGATTGCGGCGAAGTGGGATTCGATCTCAGAAAACAGCGACGAGTTCATGTCTTCCCCTGGGAGTGCCATCGGGATCCGGCACCACCACGTAAAGACACGGCGCTCTCAGGGGTTGCTCAGCACTGGCTCAGAGCCCGCTCAAACCTGACTCAGGAACGACTCCGGCATACCAAGGGAGAGTAAAATATTCTTCCCCGGGGCCCGGGACGTGCGCGCAGCCCATAGGAGAGGGTGGCCTGAACGACGCCCCTAGCTGCGAAGACAACAGGGACATGGGCCGACCCGGCCAAGTGAGTCACGCGGATCCACCCATGGGGCGACTCATAAGAAGCAACACGGGGGATTTTGCTTGGGACACACCCGAGGCGGGATCCAAGGTGATCGCCCTATCCACCTTGGCGCCCAGCTGGCCGGTGCGGGTCACAGCCCTGCCGACGTCGCGGCACAACAGAGTCTGAGCGGCCGGGTAAGGAGGCGGGCCGACCAGGTAGCCATCAAGGCGTGAGCGGCCATCGGGCAAGTACGCCCGGCTCGCGGGACTCTGGTTCTAGATCTACTGTGCGATGAACCTGACACAGCTGAGCACAGGCTTGGACCCCACCATCTCTACTGGTGGGGTCCAGTTTGCTTCAAGGCGGAATCGTTAGACGCGCGCCGCAGTAGCGAGCAACGTCGCCCACTCCGTGGTCGGCACTTCAAGGTGGCCCAACTCTCGGTGCTGCGTATCGCGCACCAGCACACGGGAGGCTCCCATATCGCCGCGCGCCTCTACACAGTCGCCGCCCCGGCCGTTGCTGTAGCTGGACTTCTGCCAACTGTCGCTGATCATGTGGTGCTGCCTCGAATCTCTTCCATCCGAGATCGTGACGCCGGGACCGGCAGCGCAGCACCTCTAAGCTCCGCGAAGATCCGGTCATAGCTCCCCACGACCTCAGGCTCCTTGAGGGATATGCCTGCCTCGTGGCCCTCGACATAGACGAAATCGCCGCTGTCGGGCACGTTAATCAGCTTAAAGGATCCGCCCAGACCAGCATGTTCCTCCGTGTGCATCGGTATCACCTGGACCGTGATCCGGGGGCGATACGACAGTTCAAGGAGGTAGTCGACCTGGGCCTGCATCACAGAAGTATCCCGAAACCTCCTGAGTAGCACTGACTCGTCCAGCAGCACTGTGACGAGAGGCGGATGCTCACGATCCAGGATTCCGCGCCTGTGCATCCGTGCACGAACGATCTGGTCGATGGTGCCCGGTGGCTCGTGGGGGGCCGCGAGCACGCTGACAGCGCGCGCATAAGCCTCGACTTGAACCAACCCCGGCACAAGCCCCAAAGCGTACTGGCGGATTTCAACCGCCGTCTGCTCCGCTTCGGCGACCTCACGGAAGTAGCCAGTCATCCCTGTCGGCGAGAACGCCGCATCCCACGCATCCGTAAGTGCGTCGTGAGCGATAAGGGCCTTGTCGATACGTACCACTTGGTCGCGACGTGTCCCTTTCTTGCCTCCTTCTAAATCACTCACTGTGCTCTGGGCGATCACCGCCGCTTTCGCGAGGTCTTGCTGAGTCAGGCCTGATCGGAGCCTGTACTTCTTCATCAGCTTACCGAAACGCTCTCGTGCTGGATCGACCAAGCCCACGCCTCACCGCCAATATCGCCGCATTATCAGATCAAATCGCCGACCATACGAACACAACCGACTTACGCGATGACCATAGACCAGCCTGTAGCGCCGGTGGAAGAGTCATTCTCGGACACCTCAGCGTGTCCATCCCGATCCAGAAAGTACGGATGGGTGCACACGTCGACCCGCCCCTGTCAGAAGGGGGCGGGAATCCCAGGGCACACGAAAGCCCCGGAGGCCGAAGTTGAGAGAGCGGCTTCCGGGGCTGGTGCCTCACCTGGACTACCACCCGAGGTGAGAACATGACAAAGGCTACCGGCCGGACCGCCTCCGCGACAGGGCGGGTACTGCTCCCGCGAACCACGGAAAAGCACACTACGCGGGCTATTCGGCACAACCCCGAGGCGATCCCGGCGCGGCGGTGGGCGGCGAACCTTCGGGTTCCGCCTACGCCCACTGAGGTCGAGATCGGCCTGGCAGGGGCTGTGTATGCCCCGGATACGCCGACCCTTCAGGTGCGGCTCATCGGCGCTGAGACCGGCTGGAGGTGCGCGCGGTGACCGCAACCCTCACCAAACCGTTCACAGCCAGCAAGAAGTGCTCCGCCGATGAGTACGCCCCCCGCGACGCCCGCCGCTGGCTCTGCGCGACCCTTGCCGACTGGGCGGTCCCCGAGCCGCTCAACACCGATCTCGTCGTTTCCGAGCTGGTCACCAACGCGGTCGCGCACACCGCGTCCACCACCGTTGCTGTACACGTGACGGTTACCGCCGCCGCGATCCGCATCGAGGTCCACGACCAGGGAGCCACAACCAGGCCCACGCTCAGCCCGGCACCGGCCGACGCCGAACACGGCCGCGGCCTCGCCCTCGTGAACGCAGTCTGCTCCCACTGGGGGACGCTGCCCTCCGACGAAGGGCCGGGAGTGTGGGCTGAGATCGCCTGCCCCCTGTCCATCACCCCTACCGCTGTGACCCCGCCACCGGACGGTGACCCAGGAGCGAAGCATGCCCTGACCGACATGGTGACCGTTCTGACCTCCAGCGGATTCACCCCTGAACCCGGCCCGTACACCTGGTCGGTCCGAGCATGCCTGTACGCCGCTCGAGAGTGGGATCACGGGTACCCCGTCGGCCGAGGCGACCGGCTGTTCTCGGCCGCCCTACACCTGGACACCCCGGCCGTCGGCCGACTGCAGTGGGTCCTCGCACTCCCCGGCACCCCGGCCGGGTTCATAGTCCTCGGCGACGCACACAGCCCGGTCCGGCCGAGCGACCTCGCTCTCCTAGACCTCCTCGCCGAACACACCCCGTGCCACCCCCGAGGATGCGCCTGCTCCAACCCATGACCGGTGCCCCGGGGACGCGTCCGTCCCCTTGCCTCTGTGGAGGGCTTCCCCCGGCGCACCTGCCCTGTGGGGTCGGTATCTACCCGTCGACCCCACAGGGCCACCACCCACCGCCGCACCCCTCACAGTGAGAATCGAGGTCTGGGAGTGCCCTCCACACCCACCACCTATGACCTTGCCGCCCTGTCTCAGCGCACCAAGACGCTTCTCCACGCCGCCTCTTCCGTGCACGACGACGATGCGCGTGTGCTGACCGGCCTTCGCGGCAGGGAGCTGAGCACCCAGGTCGACCAAGGCCGCCTGCGCCGCACCGAGTGGAACCGCTTGGAGACAGCGAGCGTGCTCTCCTATGCCCGGCGCTGTTCTCGTCGGCCGCTGACGCTGTTCGACCTGGTCCGCCAGCGCGCGGCCGAAGCCGGGCAGAACCTCGCCGAGCACACCTGGGACGTACCCGAACCCTCCAAGGGCCGGAGTTGGACATTGGTACGGCGGGAGAGGATGCCGCCCACCGGCGGCGCCGACCCGGCATGGGCGGCCTGGTACCGGGGCGGAGACGAACGCCTGGCCCACCGCTTCTTCCGACAGCGGGCCGAGGAGTGGACGACCGCGACCGCCTGCGGTCGGATGCTGCACACCCTGTGGATCACCCCCGACCGGCTCGGTCAGTTCGGGCAGTTCCTGCTCGCGGAGATGGACCTGCGGACGGCATCGGGACACCAGGTCGCTGTGCGCCCCTCCTCGACCCTGGGCTACCTGGAACACGGCGGCCCCCTACCGGACCTGACCGCGCACGACAGCGGAGTGACGGACGTACACGTCTACACCCAGCTCGGCGCCCTCAAGCAGGTAGTGCGCGTGCAAGACGCACCTTTGGCGCACGCCGTCGTCGATCTCCTGGGCCTGCTCAGCAGCCACAAGTCCGCGACGGGCCCGGCTTCGTTCCGCGACCGCACCAGGAGGCTGCTGTGACGCCCCGCACCGGCCTACCCAAGCGCCGCCCCAGCAAAGATTTCGATGCCTGGACCCGCCCCAGTCTCCACGACAGGCCACCGAGGCAGGCGCCGCGTACCTGTACCGACTACATCGAACAGCACTGGGGCATGGTCCGCGAACCACCAGTGGCCGTGCACGCCCTCACCGCCGCCCAGACCCGCCACCACCCTGATCTCCAGACCCAGAGCGACGACGACCCGTCCGAGGAGCTGCGTCCGCTCGCCCTGCTCATCAGAACCCTGATCAATCAGAACCCGCGCCTGGCCCGCCCCCACCGCATGGGAGTTCCCTCATGACCATGACCGTCAGCCGCTGCGCAGCCCGCGCCGCCGCACACGACCATGTCGCTCTGCACGGCGCACTGGCCAGGTCAGCCGGACGGCACCTGAACCCCGACCGGTGGCTACTGACCGCCGAAGACCAGATCGACCTGGACCTGTTCTCCGGCTACGACGACGCCTTGGAGTGGCTGACCTCCACCGCTGACCTGCACCGCGCCGTGGTACGCACCGCTCACGTCAGCGGGCTCCACACCGAGTGCTGGCAACTGTGCGAGGCCCTCCTGCCCCATCTGCGAGGCGCTCAGGACTTCGAGACCTGGCGCATCTCCCACAAGCTCGGACTGCGGTCGGCAGCGCACTGCGGACCGGCGCCCATGGCGCGCATGCTCTCCGGGCTGGGGTCCTGCTACCAGTGGGAAGGGCGCTTGGACGAGGCCGAAGCCGAGTTCGTCCGAGCCGAGCAGCTGTGGCTGAAGGCCGACCACACGTTGGGGCGGGCCTCCCTCTCGGAGTCGCTGGGCCTGCTCGCTCTGCGCGAGGGCGACCTCGGACTGGCTGAGGCCCGTTTCCTGAGGGCCCTGCGCCTGTTCACCGAGCTCGGGCGCGACCGGGGGATCTGGCTGATCCAGCGTCGCCTCGGCGAGACCGCACTGGCCGCCCGCAACTTCACCAAAGCCATCCACTACCTGACGAGCTCCCGCGCTTGGTTCGCCGACCGCGGTGACCGCTACCAGGTGGTGCGCAACACCATGTCCCTGGCCCGCTCCCTCGCCGGAGCGGGACAACAGGACCAGGCTCAGCAGGAGCTGGAGGAAGCCGCCGGGGCCGCCGGGGTTCTGAAAGTGCCTGCACTCGAACGCGAGGTCCGAGAGCTTGCGGCTTCCCTCGCTTCTGTCCGGGGCTGAACGCTGTCCAGGGGTGCTGTGCACTTCTCACTGTCGGCTCCCTGCCGGCCGAGATCGACGGTCAATGGGGTTCAGCGTCTCACTCCACTATCACCCATCACATCCATAACACGCCGATTCCGGAAGAGAACGCGTCGGGAGGAGGCACATGAAGGTTGCCCTTAGACTTCACGGAAACCGCGCGCCCCGCCACAGAAAATCAATCTGCCGACCACCTGCAGCAATTCACAACCGAGTGGATGGCTTTGCTTCTTATACCTAAATCCAAGCCCGTTGACCTTGCGGATTATCTCTAGCGTCTTGCAAGAGCGCCGGTGCTCGATTAGCGTTCTCGTGGCAGACCAAAGGAAGGGTTGATCAATTACAAGAGAAGCCAATATCCCACCAGGGTACGGCGCCCTTCATAAGGCGCGGACGCTGACACGTCACATCCCATCCGGTCCGATAACGCAAATGTTTTGGACCTTCACCACAGCACTCACTAGGAGCTATGGACCTGATGCCTGCATCGACCGCAACCGCCAGTACCGACCACACCAACACGCCGTCCTCCAGTGGGTTGACCACTACTGCCGAGCCGTCGGCTGAGTTGAGCCTGGACATCTCCATTGTGGAGACCGGGGCGGCCACCGAAGCGCTTCTGTGCAGTACCGACAACGGCTGCGACACGCAGAAGAACGGGGACTGCTGACCTAGCACACCAGCCTGACCCGGTGGAGTTCACCCACCACCGGGTCAGCACGGCCGATCGGGTGAGAGGAATTGCGTGCTACAGCCCGAACCTCATTACAGCACACTCCCCCTGGGTCTATTCCGGTCACTTTCCTGCGCATATCCCGATGCGCCTGAATGGCCTCAGGAGAACACGGATGAAGCCCTCTGGTCATGGGTCGAGCGCCTATGGAAGAATGAAGATTTCAGAGGTGCGGTTTCTTTGGCCAGCCCTGGGCTGGCCAAGCAACTAAGCGCCGGGGGAACGAATGACTCCCGAGTTCAACGCATCACTCTATCCCTGGCCCGCTATCTGCTGAGATTGCGGCGCGCAACTCCTTTCGGAGCTTTTGTGGGCGTGGGTCCTCTGCAGTTGGGTGCCCCAGCGGCAGTTGCCTGCGCTGAGCCCGCGCTGCAGCTGAGAGCCGACACCGGGTGGGTAGCTGCGGTAGTCACCCGTTTGGAGTCAGACTCGCAGGTCCGGAACGATTTGCTGATGGTCGCCAACAGTGCATTGACGCTTCAGGGGGAGCGGGTGGTGGTCGCTGCTCAGCCTTCCTTGTCACCCACTGTGTTGCGCTCTTCTGCGGTCTCGATCGGAAGAACCCGGATTGTCGAGTCGGTTGTGGAGCTGGCTCAGAAGACTCCGGTCCTGGGCGGCAGGCTGGTGGACTCCCTGCAACGGCGCTTCCCCGGTCACACCAGGCGGGCGTGGGAAGACGTGGTCAAGCGGCTATTGGAGTGCGGTGTACTGATCTCGGAGCTACGTCCGCCGGCCACCTGCACCAACGGGCTCGCCCACATCCTGAAGGTGCTTAGCGAACGCGGGATCGGGGCGGAGACCTGCACGCTGGTGGCTGAGATGGAACGGGTCCAGGCCCTGCTGAACTCGGGTGATACCCCTCAGCGCACGCGTCGTCGCATGCTTGAGGTGAGCGAGGCGGTGGAGCAGCCGCTCATGGCGGTGACGAGTACCGCAGGCGCGCAACTCCCTGCCGGGGTGGCTGAGGAGGTGGCTTCGGCGGCATCGGTGCTATCTCGCGTCGCGCCCCATCCGGGCGGCGATGCGCGCATCCGCGCGTTCCATGACCAGTTCGTGGACCGTTACGGATCGGGTTCGGTGGTCGCCCTCTCGGACGTGGTCGACCCGACCCGCGGGCTCGGTTTCCCGGCCCACTACACGCACGACGCGGGGCAGCACCTTCTGACTCCACGCGACCGGACCCTGTTGTCCTGGGCTCAGCAGGCGGCCCTGGACGGGGCACGGGAAGTCGTGTTGGGCGAGTCGATGCTGGCAGCCCTCGTCGGAGAGGGCGTAGGCACTGCTCACCCGGCTCCCCATATGGAGATGTGCGTACAAGTACATGCCCGTACCCCACAAGCTATCTCCGACGGAGAGTTCTCCCTGTCCGTGCAGGGCGTGAGCCGCAGCGGTATGGCCCTCACCGGCCGGTTCGCGGATGTGCTCGGGTCGAAGGCGCAGCAGGCTTTTGCGGATCAGTACCGGGGCCTGCCCACATCGGCTGAGGGTGCCTTGGTCACCCAGCTCTCGTTCTCGCCCCGGCACCTGCATTTGGAGAATGTCACCCGTACCACCCGGCTGCTGACCGAGGTGCTCAGCGTGGCCGAACACCACCCCGACGCGACGGTGCACCTGGACGACCTAGCCGTGACGGCGCAGGACGGGCGGCTGTTCCTGCTGTCGCTGTCACGACGGTGTGTGGTCGAACCTGCCCTGACTCATGCCGCGGCCCGCCTGTCCTGGCCGCCCCTGGTGCGGCTGCTCTGGGAGATCGCGCGTTCAGGAAGCACGGTGGTCTCACCGTGGGCGTGGGGCCCTGCCGCGTCCGAGTTGCCGTTCCTGCCCCGTGTGCGTTACGGGCGCAGCATCCTGGCCCCGGCGCGCTGGCGGATCACGCCCCAGGCTCTACCTTCGGCCACAGCCGACCGATCGACGTGGGACAGGAGCCTGGTTCTGCTGAGCAAGCGGCTGCACTGGCCGGAATGGATCAGTGTCGGCTACTCCGACCAGCAGCTGCGTCTGCACTTACAGGCACCGATGGACCGTGCGGTACTGCGCGACTATCTGCACCGCGAGCACGGGAGCGGCCACGCAGTCGTGATCTCTGAAGCCCCCGCACCAGACGCGTACGGGTGGACCGGGGGCCGTGTTCACGAGATCGTGGCACCGGTGGTGAGCACCGAACCCCCTGTACCGGCACCTCGGGTGCTGGCCGGTGAAGGCCCGATGCTCCAGCTCTCGCAAGAGCACGGCGACCTTCCCGGGCAGGGGGTGCTCACCGTTCACCTCGTGGGGGATCCCGCACACGTCGACGCGATCCTGATCCGCCACCTCCCGGACGTACTGGCAGAACTGGGCGAGCCCCAATGGTGGTTCGTGCGCTACCGGCACCCCCGACCCCACCTTCGCCTGCGGCTCCACCAGGCCGAGCACGGGCTGGCGCTTCCCGCCCTGAACAGCTGGGCACGAGTCCTCCGGCGGGCAGGGCTCATCGACGCGATGTCCTTGGAGACCTACCGGCCCGAGGTCGCCCGGTACGGCAACGGTGCGGCGATGGAGGCAGCCGAGAAAGTGTTCGCGGACGACTCGGCGGCCGTCCAGGCGCAGCTGCGCCTGGTGGACGGGGCAGAGAGCTCCCTCGACCGCCAGGCGCTCACGGCCGCCAGCATGGTGCGCCTGACCATGGCGATGGCCCTTTGCCCCGATGAGGGGGCGGCCTGGTTGCTCAACCGTCCGCGATCGGGCCCCTCCCTGCCCCGAGCCGCAGCTCGACAAGCCGTGCACCTGGCAGACCTGAGCTCCCAGGAGCTCGAACAACACAGCTACGGGGTGGAGGTGGTGAAGGCATGGCGGTCTCGAGAAGAAGCCTGCGCGCACTATGCCCGCGTGCTCAACCGGCACGCTTCTGACCCTTCTCCGCAACGGGTCTCGGGGTCGCTGCTGCACATGCACCACAACCGGGCCGTCGGTATCGACCCACCCGGCGAGGAGCTCATCACACGGATGGCACGCGCTGTCGCCCTGTCCTGGCGGGCCCGCGGGGGGACACGATGAGCACGACAGCTCTCCTCCCAGCCGGGTTGCGCTGTCGCGCCGCTGAGGCGGGCGACCGGTTAGCCCGAACTCTGGATCGGCCCGCCCCTCTACCCGGTGACCGCGGCCCCCGCAGTGCCCGATGGCACGCGCAGTCGCTGTCCAAAGGCGCCGCCGGGGTCGCACTCCTGCATGCCCTGCGGGGCGACGTGGAGCGGGCGCACCTGTGGTTGCGTACGGCTACCGAGGACGGACTCGCTGCCGGAGGCGGAGCGGGCCTGTGGTACGGGGTGGGCGCGGTCGCGTTCGCCCTCCGCCACGGCGCACCCGACAGGTACGCGGGTGCCCTGGTCCAGGTGGACCAGGTGGTCGACCGGTTGGTGCATACCCAGCTGAGGGCCGCAGCCCGGCGCATCGACAACGATCGGTGCCCGGCCCGCAGGGAGTACGACGTTGTGCTGGGCCTGTCGGGGCTGGGGTCCTATCTCCTGCACCGCGACCCGGCCGATCCGCTCCTGCGCGAAGTGCTCAGCTACGCGGTCCGCCTGGCCCGTTCGGAGTACACCTTCAGCGGTATACGGGTGCCCGGCTGGTGGACCCGTGATGTGCTCGCAGGTAGGGCGGCAGAGTTCACCGGCGGCCACATGGATCTGGGCGCCGCCCACGGGATCGCTGGACCTTTGTCGTTGCTCGCGCTCGCCTACAGGGCCGGGGTCCGTGTGCGGGGTCAGCAAGAAGCGATCGGCGCGATCACGGCCTGGCTGGAAGAGTGGCGCCAAGAGGCCCCCAAGGGGCCGTGGTGGCCCCAGCGCCTCACCCTGAGCGAGCTACGCCAAGGTGAAGTGCGCAGCCGGGGACCGTTGCGTCCGTCCTGGTGCTACGGAACTCCCGGGATCGCACGCGCGCTCCAGCTTGGCGCCCTTGTGCTGGAGGATGTCCAGCGCCAGGAGGCGGCCGAGAACGCGCTACTGGCGTGCCTTGGCGATTCCGGACAGCTGGATCGGTTCACCGATACGGGCTTGTGTCACGGCTGGTCCGGGGTGCTCATGACGCTTTGGTGTGCCGCCGCGGACTCACGTTCACCGGACCTGGCGCACCTGTTGGCGCCGTTGGTGGAGAAGCTGTTGCACGCTCTGTCCGGCTTGGACGCTGAGAACCGGGTGGGGTTGATCGAGGGCAGTGCCGGAGTAGCCGCGACCGTGCACACCCTGGCAACCGGCGCCGACCCTCGATGGGCGTCCTGCCTTCTCATCACCTGAACCGGAGGAGGGCGGATGCGAACACCGCAGAATTGGGAGCAGCTGAACCTGTGGTTTCCCGACTGGCGTCAGGCGGAGAGAACCGCGTGCTCCCGTCTGGGGCCTGCCCTAGCGGGCGCTCAGCAGGACGGGACGGTTTCGCAGTGGTGGTTCGTCCGCAAGGGAGCCTGCTGGCGCATCCGCCTCCAGTTGCCATCAGACCAAGTGGTGCACGCGCGTACACACATCGAGGAAGTACTGGACTCCTGGGTGCACGAAGGAACCCTCCTACGGTGGGCCCGGGCCATCTACGAACCCGAAGTGCACCCCTTCGGCGGGCCGGAGGGGATGGACCAGGCCCACCAACTGTTCCAAGCTGACAGCCACTACCTTCTGGGGCACCTGCGTCACAACGGCGAGCGGCACCGTGCTCTCCTGGCCGTCCTGCGGGCATGTGCGCTGCTGCGTGGCGCCGGTCAGGACTGGTACGAACACGGGGACGTCTTCGCCCGGGTGGCCGCCCACCGGCCCGTCGAACGTTCACCGACTCGCACCGACGTGGACCGGCTCAGCCAGCTGTTGAGAGCCGCACTTCCGCACCCGTTCATGGACCGACGGTGGAGCGGTGCCTTCCACACCGCAGGGGCGCACCTGGAGGAGTTAGCACACAGCGGTCGTCTTACCAGAGGTCTGCGAGCCGTGCTGGCCCACCACCTTCTCTTCGCATGGAACCGTGCAGGTGTCGGCGCCACCGAGCAAGGGCTCATGGCCAGCGCTGCAGCTGCCGCGGTCTTCCATCGGCGACCTCCGCAAACCCATGCCACGGAAAGCAACGAAACAACTACCTTGAGCAGGGTGAACACCATCAACGACAACGACACCACGGCACGGTTGCGCCACACTCTGGTCGAGAACATCCGGCGCCGCGGAACCTTTCGTACCCCGGCGGTCGAGAGCGCGTTCCTCACGGTGCCGCGCCACCTGTTCCTGCCCGAGACGGACCTGGAGAGCGCTTATCAACCACAGGTCGTCATCACCAAGCGTGACGCCGACGGCGCCGCGCTCTCCTCGGCCTCGCACCCGAACCTGGTCGCGAGCATGCTGGAACAACTGGACGCCCGCCCGGGGCACCGGGTCCTGGAGATCGGTGCCGCCACCGGTATTAACGCCGCCCTGCTCACCGAGATCGTCGGTCCAAGCGGGTCGGTGACCACGATCGAGATCGACGAGGACCTCGCCCACAGCGCCCGTCACCATCTAGCCGAGGCAGGATATGACCAGGTCAAGGTGGTGCGCGGAGACGGCGCCCACGGCGCGTCCGCTGAGGGGCCCTTCGACCGGATCATCGTCACCGCGGGGGCCTGGACCATCCCCACTCCGTGGTGGGAGCAGCTTGCCCCCAACGGCCGCCTTGTGGTGCCGGTCCGGCTGCACGGCAGCGGTCTGACACGGAGCCTGCCCTTTGAGCGCACTGGTGCTCGGAAGATGGTGGCAACCGAAGCCCTGGTGTGCGGGTTCGTGCCCATGCGCGGAGCCTCCGACAGCCCAGGCCGATCCCTGTCCCTGGGCGCGGGGGTGTCGTTTGCAGTGGACTCCGCGGACGGGGCCGACGCAGCCGCCTTGGGCACAGCCCTGGAGCACTCCCCGCACCGGGTGTGGACCGGCATTACCTTCACCGGTGAGCAGGACGTGGCACATCTGGACCTGTGGCTGGCCACCCGCACCGACCACTTCGGGCGCCTTTCCGTGACACCCCAGGCCCGCGAGCACGGCATCGACCCGACACTGCGATGGGCAGGGGCAGCCCTGCACAACGGGACCGACACCTTCGCCTACCTGGTTCTGCGCGAGCGCGACGAGGACACCGAAGAGATCGGTGTCCTCGCCCACGGCCCCGACAGTGCAGCCGTGGCCGAGCACCTGGTCGACCTGGCGCAGCAGTGGTCCGCCGAGAAGCCGCCCCAACCCACCGTGATGGCTCAGCCTGCTACTACCCCGCCAGAGGACCTCCCGGACGGAACCCGGGTGGTCAAGTCCGACACCGTCTTCACCATCACGTGGTGAGACCGGCACGCGCCTGATCATCGCCGGGCGACCCGGCCGGAAAGGACAGCATGACCCACCAGCCGCTCCTCGAACGTGTCGCCCGGCGCTTCCCTCTGGTTCCTCGCACCACACCGGCCTGTCCACCGGTAGGACAACGCCTGGAACAGATTCGCTCCCGCGCCGGTTCTGCGGACACGGCGGCCGCAGCTCTGAACCTGGCTGCCCTCATGGCAAGCGACTGCGGGATGCCTGAACTCGCCCGTGAGCTATGCCTGCGCCAGGCCCGTGTCTTCCTGACGTCGCCGATGGGGTTCGATGCCGCGACGGCCAAACTCGCCCTGCAACCACTGATCAATCTGGCCCGGCTGCGTACTCGGGGCGGGCACGGCGACGACGCTTACCAGGTGCTCGTTTCCCTGTTCACGGCGGCTAGGGCACAGTCCACTTGCACCGGTGAAGGGCTGAACGTGGACTTCAAGACGCTGGCTGGCACCGCGGATGACTACCAAGAGGTCGTGCGGTGGTTGTGGACCGTCCTGCTCAGCGACGGGTCAAAGGCGCTTGCCTCAGCGGGGCGCTGGAAGGAGGCCCTTGAACAGGTCCGTCGCCACAACGGCCTCGGTAACCGGTTGTTCGATGGCCGCCAGATCTCCATCTTGGCTCACAGCACCGACGGGGAACACGACCAGGCCCTAGCGCTGCTAGCCGACACCGAGGCGACAGAGCCTTGGGAACAGGCTGTCGCATCCGTACTGACCGCGTTCTGCACCATCAGCGCCGACCGTGACACGACGCAAGAGGCGGCGTTAACGACGGTGCGCAGATACCTGGCTAGCGCGGAAGGCTCTGTCGCGGGAGGCCTGTTCAGGACACGGCTCGGACTGTGCGCAGCGGACTTGACGGCGGACTCGTCGCTGAAGGCGGAAATCATCACCGCACTGGTTTGCGATGTCAGAACAACGCGGGATGGCCACATTGCACGTGAGCTTCTGGGCCACCCAGACCAGAGTGACTGGCTCTCCCCCGAGCAGCACCGACTCATAAGCGAAGTCGCCCATCGCTGCGGGGTTGCAGGCCACATCCTCTCCGTGACTTCTCACACTGCGCTCATGGAAGCAGCCCAGCAAAGCCTTCTCCACCTAGAAAAGCAGCAACAGACACGTTGACTTCAGAACCTTCCTTACCTACCCGTGCACGTGACGGGAGTCGATACCGGAACACATCTAGGTCTCCATCGCGCCTAGCACGAGACAGGAAAAAGAGTAGCCGTAGACGACATCTATGCCCAACCTGCACTGTCTCTGAGGGACTACTTCGACTGCGTCTCGCAGGCGAGCGGATGGCCACTGTTGGTCACTTCTCTCCGCCTTCAGCGTCCACTTACTACCGTCCCGGTTGTGGACCACTCCCTCATCAAAACCTGGGCCTTGTGGTGGTCGGGCTAATAACTCACCGACCACACCCTGTACGGAGCTTACGTGCTCTGGTTTCGTCCGAGCCAGGAAGCTGCTCTCGCTCCTCCCTGGAACGACGATTGTCCTGAACGTCATCGGACCTGAGCGGTTACGTTCCTAGGCGGAGCGGATCTCACAAACCCCGTAAAACTTCGACGCGGTCGAGGTGCAGCAAACGAACTATAATTCGCCGAAGATCCACCTGGACAAACGAAACCATGCAAAAGAAAGGCACCGAGTCGACAGTGTCGCGACTGCGACGACGGGCGCGAACGCGATGGTCCTGAACTCGGACCTCGACACAGCACAGCCGACTACCCGCGAGAACCACGGGCTCGCCGTCGCCTAGCTAAATCAGCTTGTGCCACGCAGCCCAAACTACCGCTTGAATAGGTGTGTCCACCCCGAGCACGTCGCAAATTCGGCGAATGCGGCGACGAAGGGTTCCCTTGTCGAGTTCTAAGTTTCGAGCAGCGACTTCAGTGTTTGCGCCGGTGGCTATCTCGGCCAGAAGATCAATCTCCTCAGGGGTGAGGTTCGGACGTATTTTATCGCTTGGCGAGGGAAGGACCCCTCTGGATGCCAGGTGGACGATAGCCTCGATTGGTGTATCTACTTCCAACTGATCGCAAATTGAACGAATCATGCGCCTCAAGGTACGGGCACTGAGGCTGAGGTTTCTCGCTGCAACTCGTCGATGTAGTGGAGTCAGCCAATGCCATCTGCGCGACCAGATAATCCCCTGCACCGCTTCGGCCAGTTTCGGGGTGATCAGCGGCAACAGTTCGCCGCCGTGGAAGGGCGCCGAGGCCCACACCTGTAATCCTGCCTGGCTGGCCTGGGTGATGGGGCCGCTTCCTTCCAGGCTCTAGCGGACGGGGGCGATCTTCACCATGGACACGGGAAGCTGGATCGCGCAGAGCCCGTTCTCGGGTCGGCCTGCGGCTTCCTCGGCGAGGCGGAGCAGGTCGGCGACGGTGAAGGCCCCGGTGTCGAACCCGCTCCAGGTGGAAACGCCGTACCCGCCGATGGCTCCCGAGGCGTACAACTCCTCCAGGACGACGAAGGCGGACCGTAGGCATCGGTGGAGGTCGCCCCGCTCTTGGTGGTGGTGTTCGGGGTTGTGCAGGTACACCAGGGCGGGCCTTCGCCGGAGTTCGGCGGGTACATCTCGTCGATGGCGTCCAGAATCAGTGTCGCGCTCTCTCTGAACTGCTGCTGGAACAGGTGGGGGAGGGGCTGGTTCCATCCGGGCATCCGGCGGTACTGCCGAAGCCGGGTGTACGCACCCGGGTGAACGTTTCCGGCCACGGCACTGGGTTCTTCCTGACACAGAGCCCCGCCTTCTCTCGAGCCGCCCCCATGATCCGAAGCCGTCCCTGGACAGTCAGAGCGACCGCAAGTCCGGGACATCGTCCTCAATGCTGGGGTCGTGCAGGTGAACATCACCAGTGTCAAAGCCCTGTACAAGTACGCCGTGCACCGGGCCATTCACCGTATTGCTCATGCCCATGCCCGCAGCCCGCAACATATCGATCATGTTCTGCCTACTCCGCTTTTCATAGGCCTCACGCGCGCGCACCCTCCTCCCACGCTTGATGCACGCACTCGTGTGCAGAGCAATCCCGGTCAACACGATTGCGGCGAACATCAGCAACACTGCGAGCCGACCCGCGAGTTCCGAGGGCAAACGGAGCGATACCAGGCCCGCCACGAAGGCCATCCCGAGCACAGCCAGCGTGATCTTCGCGAGCAGAAGCTCTGTGGGGTGTACCGGGGGGTTCTCGTAGTCATCCATGCGGGGAGCATAGGGCTACTTCTGATTACCCGCTGGCGAGACGGCGGACCCACAGCGACACGACGGATGCCCTTCGACAGGGGCGCGATCCGCGTGGACGTCACCACCTTGGATCACGGTGCCGTTGACCGACCCGTTGACAGTGTTGTGCGTGGTGCGATCGGCCAAGCCGACTCTTCTCGCCCACTCACGGTCAGCCGCTTCCTGGGCTGCTGCTTCGTCCTGAGCCTCCCGCTCTGCCTCGTCTTTGAGATGCCCGCGGAGGCGCCAGCCGAAGAACGCCACGAGGCAGATGGGAACCCAGATGAGCACCGTGGCGAGGTCCGGAGGGAAATGTATGTCGACCATGCCAATGGAGAGGACGCTCATGAAGAACCACAAACCGCTCCAGTAAAAAGGTGGGGGGTCGAAAGACGAGGTTTCATTGTCCATGTGTTGAGCGTAAGCCGTGCCGCTGTTCAACACCGGTGCTTCTCTGGACCGGGGCCCGAGCAGCTTGATCCGCTTCGCTGAACGCCGCCCAGACCCTCGAGAGGGCTTGAGGTTGACACGTCCTCCACGGGCGTTCATGGACTCCCCTCTACCAGGGGCACCGGTGCCAGAAGCTGACACGACTTCCGCGTGAGCAGCGATGTTACGCGCAGTGTTCAGGTCGCGGTCGAGCCGCAACCCGCACTCAGCGCCGGAGAACACCCGTGTGAACGTGCCTGGTGTCTGGCGATTGGGATGCTGTGCCATGTAGAGGTCGCAGCGAAGTCATCCCCGAGTGTCGCCAGGGGAGGCTCTCTTTGCTAAGGCTCACGACAGTTCTGCCAGAAGAACCTCGCCCGTATGTCGTGCGTGCTCAGTCTGGCGACGGAACAGGCAAACGCCTCAAGGCCATCGCCCCGTTCGAGGGCTACCTGCGCCAGCGGTTCACCGAAGGCTGTCGGAACGCGTCGATGCTGTGGACCGAGCTCAAAGAACAGGGCTATGGAGGAAGCTACGCCAGCGTGCGTGATGCGGTGCGCCCCTGGCGCTCACAGCACCCACCGCCTGGCCCGCCACTGAAGCCACCGAAGGTGCGTCAGGTCACGGCCTGGATCATGACCAACCCCGACCACCTGGAGGAGGACCAGCGCACCGGGCTCAAGCAGGTATTGGCCGACTGCCCCGAGCTGGAGCTGCTCAGCGACCTGGTCCAGGGCTTCGCGGCGATCATGACCCGTCGGGGGGCACCGGTTGGATGCGTGGATGGAACGCGCCTCACAGGCACCGATCTCCGAGCTGGGCTCCTTCGCGGCCGGGCTGGGGCGCGATCGAGACGCTGCGATCGCCGGGCTGAGTCTGCCCTACAGCTCCGGGGTGGTCGAAGGCCACGTCAACCGGCTCAAGATGCTCAAGCGCCAGATGTATGGACGGGCCAAACCAGACCTGCTGCGCAAACGCGTCCTCGCCGCATGAAGGCGGCCTCTTCGGAGGCTTCATCAAATCCGTGCCAGAACCACTTTTCAAACGACGTTGACAACCACAACCTGACACCACCCGTCTTTCGTCCCCGGTCCCTTGCAGGGCCGGGGACAAAACGCACTCCGGCGGCCTTTCCTCCATGCGTGTCGGGTGCTCAGGTCAGCTCAGGTCAGGTCGGCTGACGGAAGGGCCGACGATGCCGCAGTCGCGGGTGCTCCGTTTACTGTCCAGGCTGAATAGCGCAGCGTCGTATCGACACGGAGGGTGGCCGCAAGTATCTGGGGTCCATGCTCGGTTCGGGGTCACTGTGCGAGGTCCCTGCGATCCGGCATTTGATCGCGGTGGTGGAACAGTGCGCCGTACCGGGGCGGAGCCGAGAACGCTGGCCAGATCGTCGATACCGCGCAGTCAGTCTCGGCGGCATCAACTAGCTTGCGACTCGGATCCGGGCCCGACTCGAACCCATGCACTACCGCTCCGGGCTGTCAAGGGATGTCTGGGACGGGTTGCCTCTGAGCCATAGACCGACGAATTCAACCAGACCGACCGAACCCCGAAAACGCCCAGTCAGCCCCGCACCGGGCAGTGTCCGGAAAGGATGACACGCAAACTCAGGCACAGGCCCAGGATGCGGGGTGGTACAGCAACCGCGGCAGTACCGGCACCACAGGTGGGCTTGCAGTGTGTCACAGACTTCATCGCATCACTCATATCCGGATGGTACCCCTTAGGGGTATAAGGGGAACGTCAGGCAGGAGGATCAGTCCTACATGCGGCACAGGTCCCATCGCCCCGTTGCCGCTCACGGTAACGCTCAGCCTCCGGCGGGCCCCAGGGCGTCGAAGGTCTTCCCGCCGTCGGAGGACACCACCAGCGTTCCGTCGACCGCCAACGCGACCTGGTCGGCATCGGCATAGATCGCTTCGGGCTGCCCACCGGCCGATCCCAAGCCCGACCAACTCCGTCCGGTGTCCTCGCTTCGGTGGACGGTTCCCCCCGCATCGACACCGTAGACGGTCTCGGCTCCCCGCACCCAGTCCACGAACACCAGCGGCGGTGCTTCGCCGACGTCATCGAAGGAACGGCCACCGTCCTCCGAACGCCGGAGCCCTTCCTGCGTGGTGGCCAGAACGGTCTCCGCATCCTCGGAGACGGTCAATCCGATGGCCTGCAAGTCCGGATCGAGATCGAACCACTCCTCACCGTCGTCGGTGGCCCTGAGGACTCCGTCGAATCCGATGATCGTGTCCTCGGTGGCCGCGAGCGCGTGGAAGTCGGACTCGCCGACTCGCGAAAGTGGCTCCCACGTGCGTCCGCCGTCGGTTGACTCGATGAGCCCCACCGGATTGGGCATGTCCGTGCCAGGGCCGGGGTGTCCGCTGGCTACGAGCCGACCCGGCCCCGCGTCGCTCAGACCCATGAAATCCATCACCGGACCGACTGGCTCGGCCTCGCCGTCCTGTCCGACGTGCAAGATGCCGTGATGTGTGCCCAGAATCAAACCGTCCCCGTCGGGGTGCGCGACGATTCCGTGCACGTGTTGGACCTCGTCGGGCGTAGAGCCTTCCCCCTGCATGGATCCGGGCGGGGAGTCGGAGCCGTCAGTGCCAGTGGAGGCGCAAGCGGTGAGCACGACCGCGGAGAGCACGAAGCAGGCGGAGCGTAGGACGGGGAGACATGTAATTGGCATCGGCTGCTGACCTCATTGGTAGTAGGGATCGGGAAGGACACGATGCGCACGCCCGCCCCTCATGTCGGCGGGCGATCATGAAGCGGTTCAGACGACCACGCCCAGGATTCCGGGCTCGCCGTGACAGAGGTTGTGGCCGTGTGTCATCTAAAGCCTCGGGGCGTCCGCGGCGAAGTCGCAGGCCAGCGTCTGGCCCGGAAAGACGTTCACCGCGTCCTTGCAGAGCCGTTGGCTCCGATCCGGAGATAGTGACCGCGCAGGGTCGGCCAGGACGACCTGTGAAGTGTGAGCGGAGTGTCCACCGCCCGAAGCGGCGGCGTTGGGCGCGGCGTGAACGGCCTCCGCGGAAACGTTCCACACTGCGACTACCTGGCGGTCGACGAAGAGTAATACGAACACGACCAGGACCAGCGGCAGAACTGGGTGCGCGGCGCGAGAGCGGTGCGCCAAGCGTGTGCGCATCGGGCACGCGCCCCCGGCACGATGGAAGCGTCGATCGGTGCGGGACACCCGTGCCTTCATGGAGACCCCGCCTTCGAAATACGGTCACCGGGTATCGATCCGTCATTTCATACCCGTGCCCGCGTCATACGGTCACGCACCATCGCCATCACAGCGCCAACCTCCTCGATACGGAGGAGCCGTCCCGACAGCAGGAACAGCGGGACCCCGACACCAACCCCGACCGCCATCGCAGCCAGGGACGCGACCGCCTCACCGGTGAACCAGCCCCGGGCCAGCAGCAGCACCCCCACCGCGAGCAACACCGAGGGAACCGCCGCCAAGTGCAGCCGGGCCACCACCCATATGATCCGCCTCCCATCGATACCGCCGAGTCTGCGGCTGAGCACCGCACCCCCGATGAGCAGCCCGCATACGTAGGAGAGCATGAACCCAGCCGCGACCCCCATAACGACCTGGTGTGGAGGAAGAATCCAGTAGGAGGCCACGGCGGCCACGGTGTGCACCGCGACATTGGCGACACTGATCAGCGCCGGACTACGCGTGTCCCCGGACGCGTAGAAGACACGGAGCATCAGCTGGTAGACGGTAAAGGGCACCAGCCCCAGGGCGAAGACAGTCAGCACGTGGCCGATAGCGCGCGCATCCTCAATCGAGGTGTTGCCACGGGCGAACACCAGGATGCTCAGCGGGACAGCGTAGACGGCCATCAGAAGCGCGATGGGCACGAGCAGTACCGAAACCGTTCTCAGACCTCGCGAGAAGTCGTCCCGTACCTTCCACCACTCGTTGTCGGCGGCGTGCGCACTCATCCGCGGCAACAGGACGGTGATGACCGACACCGCCAAGACCGCGTAGGGCAGCTGGAACAACTGGTAGGCGTAGTTGTAGGCGGTCAAGCCCGCGCCGACGCCCGCGTCCCCAGTCGCCGCCGCGACACCAGCCCGGTTGGCGATGTTGGCTGTGACCAGAAACCCCGCCTGCATGGTGCACACGAGCGCGAACATCCAGCCGGCCGCGCTCAGCGCTTCGCTGAGCCCCGAACCCCGCAGGTCGAGTCGCGGCCTCCACCGGAACCCGGCCGCCCACAGCGCCCACTGAAGCACGAGGGCCTGTAGCGCCATGGCCCCGGCCGTTCCGAGCCCCAAGAGGACGACCTGTGTGTCGGTGACCGTCCCGACGGTGGCTCCCGTGCCCGAAACGGCGATGAAGGACAGTCCGACACAGATGATGACGACGTTGTTGAGCACTGGGGCCCACACGGGTGCGCCGAACCTGCCGCGGGTGTTGAGCATGGCGCTGGACACGCCGCTGAGCCCGATGAAGAAGATTTGAGCCAGCAGGAAGCGGGCAAAGAGCACGGCGACGTCGAATTGGGGGTCGGTGAACTCCCCGGCGTAGAGACGGATCAGCGGCTCCGCGGCCAGGACCGCCGCGGAGGCCAGCACCAGGAGAGCGATCAGGGCCACGGTGAACACACGCTGTTCGGTGGCGTGGCCGCCGTCGGAGTCCCGTTTGCGGCGCCTGACCAGGAACGGCACGATGACGCTGGCCATCAGGCCACCGATGAGCAGGTCGTAGACGACGAAGGGGATCGTGTTGGCGGTGTTGTAGGCGTCCCCCAGGAGCTGGGTTCCCAACGCCGCCGCGAGGACGACCGTGCGCACGAATCCGGTCACGCGGGAAACCGCGGTACCGAGGGCCATGACGCCGCTGGACCTTGCCAGGTCCGGCTTGCGTGGTTCCGTGGTGGGGGTCGTCACCTGTCGGGGTCCTCTAGTCGATCGTGTGGTGGTCGGCGTGTATCGGCGCCCGAGGGTCGAGCGACGTGTTCCCAGTCATTGGAGCTCAAGGACGAAGGGTGTCCACAGTTTGCCGTCCATGTCCGCCTGGTCCGTCTGGGACTTCCAGTGCAGGCGTTCGTAGAAGCGCTTGGCTGACTCGTTGTCGGAGCTGGTGTAGAGCCTGAGCCTCTGAGTTCCGTAGAGTCGGGCGATATCGGCGAACCGCTCGACCAGTGTGGCCCCCACTCCCGCGCGGCGCATGTTCTCCTCCACCGCGACGTGGCTGAGGACCCCGGTGCGGAGCCGCTCCCCCCAGTCGGCGCTGGGCCCGGTCTGGGAGCGGCGGATTCCCCTGGCGTAGCGCCGCGCTCGCGTGCGAACGAAACGCGCGGTCAGTTCCGGCCGGATGAGCAGAGACATCATCCCAGCCCGGGCGAGTCTCCAGCGTTCTAGCTGGAGGATGTGGTGGTGGTGTACCGCCTCGTCCATGGACCCGACGAGGAATCCCGCTGGTTGGCCCTCGACCTCGGCGAAGAGTGCTACCGCCGCGGGGCTGGTGAGGAAGGTCCGGTAATACCTCTCGAGGAAGCGGTCGCCGAGTTCAACGAAGAACCCTGTTGGCAGGTTCAGCCGGTGCAGACGGACCGCGAGGGGTACATCCCGCAGCTCCATGACGCGTAGCGAAACCACGGGCGTCTCCGTAGGTGGAAGTGAGGACATGACCGCAATCTACTACACTTGTAATAGATATTGGCACGATCCACCCTCGCGTTTTCGCCGAAGGCACCGCGGGCAAGGCCACCCGCGCTGCTTACTACCAATGTAGTAGAATTTGCGGCCGACTTCGCCTCCACCACTGAACATCGACAAGTCTGCGGACACGCCACCCGGAACGCACGGTGCGGTCGACGACCGCCCAGCAGCCAAAAAGCTACTTGGGACAGATCACGTTGACACTGCGACGCGTCGCGGCCCTGGCCGCGATCACCCTCTCCCTCACCTCCTGCGCCTTCGCCGGGCAGGGAGCGCAACAGTCGTCCACTGACGCGGACGAGACCGACTCCACCTCGGCTCTACCACCCGTGTCGGCGTTCGAGGTTGCCGGGGACGAACCCGCTCCCGAAGTGAAGCAGACGGCGGTTCGCTTCCTCGAAGCCGCTTTCAACTACGAAGAGGGGAACGGCACCCCTGAAGCGGCCCGCAAGCGTCTGGAGGCCGCCGACGTCCTCCACAACGCGGACCAACTGGATATCCCGCTGCTCTTTGCTGACGCTGCGGCCGCCACCCAGATCGTCTACCCGCAACTGGGCGGACTGACGGAGGGCAGAGCATCCGTCATGACCGTGATCGACTTCTCCACCCTCCGAGGGCCGGAACTGTCCCAACAGGCACGCACGGTCGACGTCCGCCTTGAACAGAGTGAACACGGCTGGACGGTCACCGAGATCGCTTCGGACGGGGGCGCGCCGCCCGAGACCGATACCACTCCGTCCGATTCGGCTGAACGCGTACTGGCCTCCGACCGGATCGAGCTCCCCGACAGCGCACGCTGGGACATCCTCGACGGGAGCATCGACGACCAGATACTGGAGGTGATGCTCACTTTGTCAGCCGAGCACACGATCTCGGTAGCGGTCCTTTCCACCGGGCACCCGGTGAACGTTTTCAACAGCGACTCGGTCAGCAACCACATCCACGGCCGAGCGGTGGACATCTGGGCCGTCGACGGCGTATCGGTCTCCGACCTGCGCTCACAGGAGGGAACCAATCCCGCCCGCGTTCTGATGGAGCTATCACTAGCAGAGGGTGCCACCGAGGTCGGCGGCCCCTGGGCCATCTCGACCTCCGCGGGGGCGTCCTTCACCGACACCGTACACCTAGACCATCTGCACATCGGGTTCAAACAATAGAAAACCGGGATAAGCACAGCAGTGGTGAAGTACCCGTGGATTGGCTACCGGCGGGGCCGCACCGATCAGTACGGAAATCGTCGCCCATCGTTCAGATGAGCAACAGACCGAGAAGATGGTGGAGCTGGACACAGCTGGAGGCGATACCGCCCGAGGCGACCCCCGTTCCACCTACGAGGGCCGGGCCCGCCACACGGCTCCCCGACGGGGCGTCACCGAGCAGGGCCTCCACACGGTGGACCACCTGGGATTGGGCGAATGCCAGATGCCAGGCCGAGCGGGGGGCGGGCGCCGCCAGAGCCACACGGGCGATGGTGTGGGCGACCAGTTCACGGTCCCCCATGGCCGCTGCGGCGTCCTCGTCCGCCCAACGCTCCAAGGCCAGGCGCAGCGACCTCTGGGTCGAGTTCAACGGAGGGAAGACCGCGGCAGAGAGGGCACCCAGGATGGCGTAGACGTGGTGCCTGTGACGCAGGTGGGCGTGTTCATGGCGAAAGACCACCTGGAGTTGTTCCCGAGACAGAATGCGCATCATGCCCGTGGAGACAAGTACACCACCGCGGTGGCCGGGAACGGCGACCGCGATCGGCGTCTCATGGCCCCTGATGCTGGGAGTGTCCACTCGCACCGCGCGCATGTCCCTCCACCATCCGACGCCCACACGGATGGTTCCGAACAGGCCGACGGCCAACAGAAACAGGGCCATAAGGCCTACATTGGTCGGCATCGGCCCATGGTCAAGGAGGAGTCTGCCCCTGCCTGAGGAAAGAACCGAGTCGACGGGCAGCAACCGCGCCAGGTACACCGCCGCCACGAACAGGGCCGTGCTCAAAGCAGCCAGCGCCGTGGTCACTACCGAGATGACGAGAATGCGCGCAGACCAGGCCGGGTGGACCGGCAGAGGCCTCCACGCGAGCGCCAGGCTCAGTGCCGTCAGAATCACGGCGGGAGCGAAGACCAGCCAACTCACGCCTACTCCTCACGTCGGCCCAGCAGAGCGCGAAGGGCTTTCTCCTCCGAAGTACTGAGCCCGTGAATGAACTGGTTGAGGACACTGGAGGGATCGTTGGCCACGCGGAGGTGGTCGAACATACGCTCGGCGGCCAGTTCGGACTCATCGACGACAAGACGGTAAACGAAACCCCTGCCGCGCTGGGAGCGTTCGACCATCTTCTTATCCAACAACCGGAACAGAACCGTGTTGACAGTGGTGTATGCGGGGGCGCCGTCGAGCTCCTCGAGCAGTTCCCCCGTCGAGAGGTATCCTTCAGCACCAGCCAGTACGGCCAGCACTTCGGCCTCCAGTTGTCCGAGCTTCTTGCGTACCATCTCATCCTCAGGTTTCCGATTCTTGTCTTCGTCCCAGTATCTCCGGGTAGACGCCGTGACCGCGAGGGGCGCCTACGCACACCGCGGTGAACCGCCCGGAGGGCGACCGGAGGCGCTGGGCTAACCGCGCCGCCGGAGTGAGCGGTGGCGTTGGGCGAAAGCAGGCTCGTCGACGGAGGTCTCCACCGAGTGCCGAACCATGGCGACACCCTCGCGCCACGTGTCGTGGAGGGTGCTCCGGTCATCATCGAGAGCCTGCTCCAGAAGGCCGCCGATTTCGTCAACCCCCGCCGCCGCGGTGAACGCGGAACTACCGGAGAAACGCGGATTGACCTCGAATACGTACGGTGTGCCCGAGTAGTCCGTACGCATCTGGACGTTGAGGGGACCGTCGGCATCGAGCACGTGCGCGGTCTTGACGCACACCTCGGTGACAGCTGCGTGATGACGGCTGATGGCGTAACGCGAAGAACCCTCTTTGAGGATCACCTCCTTGGGAACGACGGCCTGGACGCGACGGTCGCGCCAGAGGACGACGGAGGCGGAGTACTCCGGCCCCGTGCGTACTCCTGCGCTATGAGGCGGCCGAGCTCGTCCTCGCCACGGTCCAGAGCCAGTATGAGTTCGGCTTCGTCGCGGGCGACGAAGACCCCCCTGCTCCCCCGCCCCCACCGCGGTTTCACGATGACCGGAAAAAGCAAGCCGTCGTGTCCGCACGCGGCCAGGCGCGTCTTCGGCACGGGTACCCCGCCCCCGTGCAGGACCTCCATGAGCACCAGCTTGTCCAAGCAGCGGGCTACGACCTCCGCCCGCGGCAGCATGATCTGCACTCCGTGACCAGCCAGGTTCCACACCGTGACCAATTCCTCATCGACCAACGGCACGATCGCCCTGATCCGTTCCAGCGAGCAGATGCGGAGGATCTCAGGAGCAAAGTCGGGGCTCTGACCATGGGGAACCACGTACGCCTGGTCCGCCAGGTAGAGGCCCGCCGCCCCGGGGTCGATATCCACCGCGACCACCCGGTAGCCCGCATCGCGTAACCGCAGTATCTTGCCCGCCGTGCCCTCTGCTCCTGCAGCGGTGACCAGGATGCCCGCATCGTCGTCTGGCATGGTGCTGCCCCCTCCTCCCCATGTCCCGGGGAGTTCCATCACTTACTACTACATTAGTGATAGGTGAGGCGGTTCTGTGAGCACTGGCCGGAACCGGCCTTTTCGCACCCTGGACGTGTTCCCGATGCCCTTTTGCTGCTGTTCTTCCTTCTACGAAGCAGGCGCCGCCCCTCTGACGGTTTTGTTCCAGCAGGGCCCGGCTCGCCCGGACAACGGGTGGTGCCGGTCTGGTAAGACCGACACCACCCGGGTACATCAATGGCCGTCGTGTTCGTCCTCGGGCGGCGACGCGTCGCGGTCGTCGTCCTCCGCCCCGGATCCAAGCATCTCGTTCATCAGCTCGATCTCGGACTGCTGCGCGTCGATGATGTCCTCGGCCAGAGCACGCGCCTCGGGATTGGTGCCCTCGTCAAGTTGTGTCTGGGACATCTCGATGGCGCCCTCGTGGTGCTCGATCATCATCTCCAGGAACATGGTGTCGAACTCTTCATTTTCGGCCGCCTCTAGCTCGGCCATCTGTTCCTCGGACATCATGCCGGCCATGCCCTCGTGGTCCATGTCTTCCATGCCCTCGTGGTCCATGTCTTCCATGCCGTCATGGTCCATACCGTCCATGGGTTCCTGGCCCCACGACTCCAGGAGAGTGTTCATCTGCTCGATCTCGGGCCCCTGTTCGGCCTTGATCTCCTCAGCCAGCGCCTGGACCTCGTCCCCCGCGCGGCCCTGAGCCAGTTCGGCCATAGTGGTGGCCTGCTCATGGTGGGGGATCATCATCTGAGCGAAGGCGACATCGGCGTCGTTGAACTCCGAGGTGTCCTGCTCGGAGGTCTCCGAAGCCGGGGGAGCGGCGTCCTCCTCTGCCCCCCCGCACGCGGCCAGGAAGACTGTGGCGGCGAAGGCAGTCGCCGCGGGGATCAGAGCTCTCTTGAAGAGGACCATCATCGATCATCCTTTCTGTTGCTTTGCTTCACCACGTGGCACCTCGAACGGACGCGGTGCCTGTATGTACGTGTGGAAGGCGGGTGACGCAGGCATAACGGCCTGGGCAGCCACTCATGCCGGAACTCGTCGTCGGCCGAAGAAAACGGACAGGTCAAGTCCCAGACCTTGGGAACTCTTAAACGAACGTCTGAAACACAGGGGCTTCTGCACCGACACCCGAAGACCACACCGGCCATGCACGCAAGCACGCCCGTCGCCCTCGTAATCGACGTCACCCTTGTGTCACCCCCGTGGTATTCAGGGCCGGCGGGCACCGACGAAGTGCTGAGCCCAGTAGTCGGCGAGCCGCACCTCGGAGACAGTCTTACCGCTGCTGGGAGCGTGCACCATCAGACCGTTCCCAACGTAGAGACCGTTGTGGCCAAGGTCCGGGAAGAAGAAGAGGATGTCGCCCGGCTGGATGTCCTCCCAGCCCACGGTGTTGGGCATGTCGTACTGGGTGTACGTGGTCCGGGGAATGTCCGCCCCGGCAGCCGCCCAGGACGCCTGCGTGAGACCGGAACAGTCATAGCCGTTGGGCCCGGTTCCGCCCCACTGGTAGGGCGTGCCGATCTTGCTGTAGGCAAACTCCACGGCAGCGCGCGCGTCACCCGAGGCAGAGCCGGTGTAGGTGGGTTCGGCATCCGTCTGCGACTCGCCCTCCGCCGTGGGATTCTCCCCTTCGAAGGTGGCGAGCAACTCTTCCTGCTCGGCGAGACTGTCCTCCACTTCCTCCTGGCGCTGTTCAAGCTCTTCCAGCTGCTCGGCGGCCTCGTCGTAGGCCTCATCCGCGTCGGCCTTGAGGGCGATCAGGCGCGCGTCACTCTCAGCGAAGGCCTCCAGCTCCAGCCTTCGCGCCTCGGAGAGGTAGGACAGGTCGGCGGACTGCTCGAAGATCTCCGACGGGTTGTCCACGAACAGCGCCGTGGTCACCGAGTCGGGATCGTTGGACTGGTAGCTGGCGCTTGCCAGCTCAACGACCTTCGAGCTCAACTCCTCGTAGCGCTCTTCCTCGGAGTCGATCTGGCCGTCGGTCTCCTCGACCTTCGCCTCGACCGCGTCGTGGTGCTCCTGTGCCTCGTTGTAATCCTGGACGAGCGTGCTGGACTCCTGAAGCAGTTCCTCAATCCGCTCCTCTACTTCTTCCTTAGTGGGTTCGGGCTCGGCGTTTGCCACAGCGGTGGGCAGGAGTAGGCCAGCTGCGGCCACACAAGCCACAGTGGCGAACATCAGATTTTTGGCACTCGTAAGGTGCTCGTTCTTCATGCGGACCTCGGCGTCAAGGATCCATGCCCCGAAGGCATGGCTGAGGGAAGGAAAAGGGGTGTACGGGAAGTGCGCCCGTGGACCGCCTAGGCGTCGAGGGGAGATGTGCGGACGCCACTGGGCGAAGGCGGCAAGCGACGCGTGCACGGCCGCCGACGGCACTGGGAGCTACCTGGCTCGGGCCGAGTGGGGGATCTCAGCGCCGACGGGTGCGGTACAAGGGTCGCCGGGTTCGCGCAGGCGGCAGTGGGGCGGGCGGTCTACACCCGGCGAACGCACAGGGAAACGAGTGCCCTGGTTCCTCCGAGGGGAAGGACACGGTGCGGCCATCGAGCCGACCGGGAAACCGGTGTCACCCTCGGTGGCAGTACGGGCAGTCCCGCGAAGGCGAAGACACCCAGCCCCAACAGGATGGATGCCGAAAGCGAACCGGTGCGCTGGTCAGCCAGCAATCCGGCCTCGTCGCAGTGCTCTTCGTCCTGCGCTGCGGGGGACAAGACCTCCGCGTCGTTCTGGTCTGAAGTGACCACCGCGGCAACAGAGACCTCGTGCGGCGCCGCGTCGGTGTGGCACAGGGAGACGACCGCTACGCCGAGCGCGAGCAGCATCATGAACACGACCCTGGTCCAGGGTCGTGGCTCTGTTCGCGGAGCAGCTGTGGGCACGCAAGCAGATTACCCAAACCGTCAAGCCCTCGCACACACTCCAGGAAAACGTCGGGCGGCGAGGAACACCACATGACGTGCGTCCAGAAACGTACTGGTCAGCGGTGCCGTACTCCGTCGACTCGCCACCCTCCATCAAGCGCACCCGCAGGCGATGCCTGGCCGCGTCGGCATCCTTTGAACACCGACGCAGGCGGGTCAGTCACATCACAGCGCGTCGATCAGCTCACGACACGCACGCTCACAGCGTCGGCACGCCTGCGCGCACACGCGGCAGTGCCCGTGCTCGGAGGCATGCGCTTCGCACTCACTGGTCCGCACAGGTCTTGCAGGTCTGCTCGCAGGCCCCTCCAGCACGGCTCGAATCATGTTGGCGTCGTAGCCCGTGTGGCGCGAGAGCACCCGCCCGGTCGCTTCGCTCTGTTCGGCGCAGTCAAGGTTGGCACGGACGCACTTGACAAGGTCGGCGATCATGTCCTCGCTCAGAGAGGCGTTCGCGCCCGCCGCACACGCCTGGGCGCACTCAAAGCACGCTTCGATACAGGCCAGCCACTTCTCGCGGTCCACACCTCCGAAATCCTTAGAATAGGTCTCCAACATCTGACTTGCCACACTCATGACACCCCCTGACGTTGAGAACGCTCGGAACCCACATCCCAAGCGCTGGACGCCGGTTCGCTCTTGCACTAAGCGGGTGGGTAGCACACCAATCCTTGAGGACTTGGACGGCGCTACAGGGATCCGGGCGCGTCGAACCCCGTAGTGGTCCCTGATGTACCTCTTCCGAGCTGCACGCCGCGCTCGCCTTTCTGGTGCTGCTCACGGCCACGGTTCTAGCGGTGTACAAGCTACTGGGCCTGACTGGTACGCGCTCCGCGGGCGGCGCGAGCACCGCGCGCTGCCCACACGTTAGGGGGCACGGCGGGCACCTGCACCGTCAGCACCAGGCCGCTTCCGCCGCGGCGGCAGCACGCTGGTCCGCGTCCTTGGCCCGCGGCCTCTGAGATGCGCACTCCTCAGCATTCCCCTCCCGAATGCCCCGACAGGCCGCAGCGGCGGGGCCTCGGCCGAAGGAGAGGTGCTTGCCGAAAGCTCGCTGGAGGCTGGAAGAGACGCAGGAGACAGCTTCTCCTTGAGGGCACCGCCGCGGCAGCCGTTGCGGGCATCGCTAAGCAACGTCATGGACGAGGCTACGATCACGCCGTCCACTGAGCGGGAAGAGGGCGGTCCGCCACTCGAGTTCACCATGGTGAGGGGCGGGTTCATACATATGGCTGTAGCTCACCACCGCCGTGATCAGAGCCAACATCAGCACAGCGATGGTGGTGACCTATCGGGACCAACGGGAGGAAGACTCCCCCGCACCCTGGCGCGAAACCTGCAAACCGCGGTATCCGTCCCTGCGAACCTTGGCGTGATCTGGAAGAGTTCGATCTGTGGTCGCTCGATCAAAGGCTGAAGGTTCGCATTGTGTCGGGTTGAGTTTGTGCGACACAACCCCCGACTCCAATAGTCGACCGGTTGAACTCACCGTGCCTACACGGTGCGGGATCGGAATTTGAGCGACCCCCATCCTGTATGAACCGACCCGATCAACCGGGCGCCTGATGGACAGGTACAGTGCCTGTCATGGGAAGCGACGTCAACACCAAGCGCATGAGCACTTTCGTGGTGCTCATTGCCTTGCTTGTGCTGATGTCCGTGACCTGCGTGTTCGCCGTGATGCAAGCGAACGCCCCGTCGGGCCCCGCCAGCTCGACGTCCGTGCCCGCCGAGTTCACCAAGTCGGTGGAACGTTCTGCGACGCCCAGCACAGAAGGCGTCCAAGCATCCCACGAGTGCGGAGTTCCGCAGAGTCCGCCTTCGGTCGCCTCGAGTCCGTTGCTCGATCCGCTGACCGTTCTTCCGCTGCTCGACGTGCTCGAGCTTCCGCAAGTGGCCCCCTCGGCTCGTTCCACGCATGAGGACCTTCCCCTACGCCAGGGGGATGGGCTGTTAACGTTCCTCTGCGTCCAACGGGTGTAGATCACGACCAGTCCGTAGAGCACCGCGCTTCGCCTGTTCGTCGCGTGAGCCGCTCAGTACGGTTCCCCATTTTCCTTGTCGTGATCACGAGGTCTCGCCTTCAGGCGTGTGCCCCGAGCAGGAGCCAACACCCGTGAACAAGAACCTGACAACCAGCCTGTGCATTCTGGACCCCTATCATCGAGTTCTCTCCCTTCTGCCCAACCACCGAATCCGCCCCATCACGCGCACTACCACACCCAAATCCGGACAGCTCTTCATTTGGAGTCGTCCGGCCTTCTTTGGCCATCGACGATCACGACTCCCCTACTGCTGGTCTCTAGCCGCAGTCCTTACCCTGTCCGGTTGTGCCGGCGGCACCGAGATCGAGTCCGGTGACGAGGAGGACCGGTTCATCGCCGGCGACGGCAGCGCCACCGTCTTCGAGGCCGGAGAGCGCGATGCCGCCCCCGACGTCACCGGGACCACCTTCGACGGTGACGAGCTCTCCCTGAGCGAGTACGAGGGCGAGATCCTCGTCCTCAACGTGTGGGCCAGCTGGTGCGGGCCCTGCCGTGAGGAACAGCCCGTCCTGGACGAGGTGCACGCCGAGTACGGTGAACTCGGCGTGGACTTCCTCGGCGTGAACATCAAGGACAACGAGACCGCCGCACTGGCCTACATCGACAGCGGCGACATCCTCTACCCGAGCCTGAACGACCAGCCCGGTGAGATCCCGCAGGCCTTCCGGAACACCGTCCCACCGCGCGCGATCCCCAGCACCCTGGTCATCGACCCCGACGGAAACATCGCCGCCCGGGTCATCGGTCCCACCACCTACGGGCAGCTCACCGACCTCGTCGACCCGCTGGTGGTCGAGTTCGACTTCGGCGACCCCGAGGACCGGCCCCGCGTCTCCGAGGAGGAGGGCCACGCCGAGGACGACACCGAGGACGACGCAGACGAAGAGGACGCCACGGGCGAGGGTGACGCCGAGGGCGACGAGGACACCGGCACCGGGGACGGCGACTGATGGACCCGATCGGCACCACCGTCCTGACCGGCTCCCTCCTTCTCGCCGCGCCCCTGGCTCTGGCCGCCGGCCTGGTCTCGTTCCTCTCCCCGTGCGTGCTCCCACTGGTTCCCGGCTACCTCTCCTACGTGTCCGGCATGAGCGGGTCCCACGTACGCGACGACGAGGAGGGAGCCTCCGGCGAAGGGGGGACGGCCACGGCCACCCGCACCGTCGCCGAGGTCGACGCCGAACTCGCCCAGCGCCGGTGGACTATGGTCACCGGCAGCATCCTGTTCATCATGGGCTTCAGCCTCGTGTTCATCGCCGTCGGCGGTTTCATCGGCTGGCTCGGCGACCTCTTCATGGACTACACCGACCCCATCACCCGGGTGCTCGGTGCGCTCACGATCGTTCTCGGCCTGGCCTTCATGGGTTTCATGCCGGGGTTCGGTCGCGAGTTCCGCTTCCACCGCCTGCCCCGCGCCGGACTGGCCGGGGCACCCCTGCTCGGGGTGCTCTTCGGCCTGGGCTGGACTCCGTGCATCGGCCCGACACTGGCCGCTGTGCAGACCCTCGCCTTCGTCGAAGGGGGCGCGGGCCGGGGCATGCTCCTGTCCCTCCTCTACTGCATCGGCCTGGGGCTGCCGTTCATCCTCGCCTCGCTGCTCTACCGGCGTGCACTCAACGCCTTCGGCTGGCTCAAGCGCCACACCAGGACGGTCATGGTGTTCGGCGGCGTCATGCTCGTCGTCGTCGGCCTGGCCATGGTGTCCGGGCTCTGGACACAGCTGATGATCGTTATGCAGGGCTGGGCCGCCAACTTCCAGACGGTGATCTGAATTGACCACGAGCACGTCCGAGAACTCGGAGAAGACGACCGCGGGGAAGGACCCCGCTCAGGGGCCCAAGGGCCTGGGCATCAAGGGTTGGGCACGCTGGATCTGGCGCACGCTCACCTCGATGCGCACCGCACTGATCCTGCTCTTCCTCCTAGCGGTGGGGGCCATCCCCGGCTCCTTCCTGCCGCAGAACGTGGTCAGCGTCGACGAGGTGAGCACCTTCTTCCGGGAGAACCCGGAGTTGGCGCCCTGGCTGGACCGCTTCTACCTCTTCGACGTCTTCTCGTCCCCCTGGTACGCGGCGATCTACCTGCTGCTCTTCGTCTCGCTGGCCGGGTGCGTGATCCCGCGCGCCATGCTCCACGCCAAGGCCGTCCGGGCCCGGCCGGTGCGCACCCCGCGCAACCTGGGCCGGATGCCCTACGTGGCCCGCTTCAGTACCGACGCCGAGCCCGAGACGGCACTCTCCCAGGCCCGGAAGGTCCTCAAGGGGTACCGCACGGAGCGGTACGGGGACTCGGTGTCCGGTGAGACCGGCTACCTGCGCGAGTTCGGGAACGTGCTGTTCCACCTCGCCCTGCTGGCCCTGCTGCTGGCCCTGGCCGCCGGTGCCTTCTTCGGCTACCGGGGCAACATGCTGATCGTCGAGGGCGACGGGTTCGCCAACACGCTGCCCTCCTACGACGCCATCTACCCGGGGCACTGGACCAACACCGACGAGTTCGAGCCCTTCACGATGCACCTCGACAACTTCGAGGCGACCTTCATCGAGGACGGCGACCTGCGCGGCCAGGCGGAGTCCTACGTCGCGGACATCACCTACAAGGAGTCGCCCGAGGCGGAGGAGCAGCAGCACACGCTCGAGGTGAACCACCCGCTGAGCGTCAACGGGGTGCAGGTCTACCTGCTGGGCCACGGCTACGCCCCGGAGTTCGAGGTGCACAACGCCGAAGGTGACCTGGTCTTCGACCAGGCGGTCCCGTTCCTGCACCGGGAGACCATGACCTACACCTCCGACGGCGTCATCAAGGTGCCCGACACCGGCGGGGAGGGGCTCGGCTTCGTCGGGGTCCTCCTGCCCACCGCGGGCGAGGACAACGAGGGCGAGCTGGTCTCCACGTTCCCCGGGGCAGAGGAACCGATGGTGACCCTGGAGGGTTACCAGGGCGACCTGGGCATGATCGACCCGCAGTCGGTTTACCAGCTCCAGACGGACGGGATGGAGGAGATCGGGGAGTCACCCGTGCTGGGCGTGGGCGACAGCTGGGATCTGCCAGACGGGGCCGGCACGGTCACCTTCACCGGGGTCAAGGACTACGTTTCCCTGCAGACCAACCGGGACGGGGCCCGGCTGCCCGCACTGGGCGCGGCCACCGCCGCCGTGGTCGGCCTGCTCCTCACGTTGTTCGTGCGCCCCCGACGCGTGTGGGTCCGCGCCACGCAGGACGAGGACGGCAGGACCCGGGTCGAGCTGGCCGGGCTCGGCAAGACCGAGGTGGGCGGAAACAACCAGGAGTTCCACGAGATCACCAAGCAGCTTGCCGGAAGGCTCCGGAGCGAGTCCGACGACAATCCCCACACCCCATCCGACCCTTCAACGACAAGAGGGAGTGACCGGTGACGTACACACTCGCCGGACCGGTGGACGAGACGATGGCGTCGGCCAGTGACACGCTGATCATCGCGATGATCGTGACGTACGCGGCCGCACTGTTCCTCTTCGC
>NZ_BAAGZJ010000049.1:0-56002 GCF_054778635.1 Nocardiopsis nanhaiensis | reverse complement strand
CCGCCCTGGCCGAGGCCTTCGCGGTGGTGCCGCCGGGCTGGTCCGGCGGCGAGGTGGAGCTCCTGTCCCTGCCGTGAGGCCCCACCGGCCCCAGGGCCCCCACTGGCCCCACCGGGGCGACCACGGGCCGATCAGCCGCAGACACACGTCGGCCCCCGAAGGGTGTCCCTCGGGGGCCTGACGTCAGCTGCCGCTATAGCTCCTCCTGCGCGCTGCCTCCGCTGGCGGAGGCGGACGCCGGGGCGCTCTCGGTGCTCTTGGCACCCTCAGTTTCCGGGGCCGTGCCGGGCGTCTCGTGGCGGACCACCTCGGCCGCGGGCGTCTCCACGGCGGGGTTGCCCCGGCCGCGCAGCAGGAACCAGGCCTGGACGGCGGCCACGAGCACGATCCCCGCAGCGATGGCCGAGGTCAGGTGCATACCGTCGGTGAACGCCAGCTGCGCGGAGTCCATCAGCGCGGTACCGGCCGCACCGCCGACGTCCTCGGCGGCGTTGGCGGCCCCGCCCAGGGTCTCCTTGGCGGCGGCGTTCGCGGCGGCCGGTGCCTCGTCGACCTCGGTGAGGTGGCTCCGGTAGAACGCGGTCAGGACACTGCCCAGTACCGCGACACCCAGCGCACCGCCCATCTCGTAGGCGGTCTCGGAGATCGCGGAGGCGGCACCGGCCCGCTTGGGCGGCGCGGCCGACATGATCGCGCCGTTGGTGAGGGTCTCGGCGAAGCCGGTGCCCAGGGTGATCAGGGCGAAGGCCGTACCCACGAGCACGACGCCCTGCGTGACGTTGTCGGCCGGGGTGAGCACCAGGGTGGCGAAACCCGAGGCGGTCACGATCAGGGACACCCCGATCACGACGGCCAGGCTCAGGTGGCGGGCCACCCGGGCGGCGACCAGACCGGCGATGATCGACAGGATCAGTCCGGGGACCAGCACCAGGCCGGCGCGCATCGGCGAGACGCCGAGCACCAGCTGGAGGTACTGGGTGAGGAAGAACAGCGAGCCGACCATCGAGAACACGATCATCAGGTTGGTGGCCACGGCCACGCTGAACACGCGGGACCGGAACAGGTCCACGTCGATCAGCGGGTCGCTGAGCTTCTGCTGCCGGCGGACGAACAGGTACCCCAGGGCCAGGCCGACCACGAGCGAGACGATGGACACGGCGTCGAAGCCGCCGGTTGCCAGCTTCTTGATGCCGTAGACGGCGGGCAGCATGGCGCCCAGGGACAGCACGACGCTGAGCATGTCGATCCGGCCGGAGTCGGGGTTGCGCGACTCACGCACCAGCAGCGGCACGAGTACCAGGATCAGCGCCATCACGGGCAGGTTGATCAGGAAGACCGAGCCCCAGAAGAAGTGCTCCAGGAGCCATCCGCCAAGGACCGGGCCGAGTGCGGCGCCGCCGGAGAACCCGGAGGCCCAGATCGCGATCGCGAGCAGGCGCTGGCGCGGGTCCAGGAAGATGTTGCGCAGCAGGGACAGGGTCGAGGGCATCAGGGAGGCGCCCGCCACACCCAGCAGGGCCCGGGCGACGATCAGGATCTCGGCGGTGGGCGCGAAGGCGGCCAACAGGGAGGCCGCGCCGAAGGCGGCCGACCCGATCATGAGCAGGCGTCGGCGTCCGATCCGGTCACCGAGCGAACCCATCGTGATCAGCAGCCCGGCCAGGATGAAGCCGTAGATGTCGATGATCCACAGCAGCTGGCCGGCGGTGGGGCTCAGGGCCTCGCTCAGGGCTGGCACGGCGAACCCGAGCACGGTCATGTCGACCGAGATCAGGACCACCGGTAGGACCAGGACCGCGAGCGCGGCCCATTCGCGCGGGCCGGCGAGCGCGGGCGGGCCGCCGTCGCCCCGGTGCGCGCGGTTGGAGCCGTTTCCGGCCTTGGCGGAACTCATCTTTCCCTCGTATCGGTTCGCGTGGTTGCCGTATCGGATGACGTGTTTGTGCGCCGCTCGGCATGAGGGCGCGGAGGGGCCCGGTGGGGGCTGTGGAGCTGTCCGGGCCGGACGGGAAGTCTGGTCGACCGAGCGGGCTCTGGGCCCACTGCGGGACTCTTCAACCGTCCGGACGGTACAGTACCGTCCGGCCGGTACAGTGTCAATCGTGAGCACTTCGAATACGCGCGACCGCATCCTCGACGCCCTGCAGGACATCCTGATCAGCGACGGCTACTCTTCCGTGACCCTGGAGCTGGTGGCCCGCACCGCTGAAGTGTCCAAGGGAGGACTGCTCTACCACTTCCCCTCCAAGGCGGCCATGATGGTCGGCCTCATGGAGCGCATCCGCGCCATGGCCGAGGAGGAGTTCCAGGAAGCGGTGGTGAGCGAGGAGGGCGTGGTCCGGTACTTCCTGCGCACGTCGCTGCCGCAGAGCACCCAGGAGAGGGAGCTCTACTGGGCGGTCATCGCCGCCCTGCGCAGCAAGGAGGACATCCCCCCGGAGGCCGCCACCCTGGTCAAGGAGCTGTTCGACCGCTGGGGCGAGCTCTTGCACGCCGAACTCACCGATCCGGTCCTGGCGGAGACCATCCGCCTGGCCGGGGACGGCATGTACATGTCCTCGATCGCGGGGCTCGGCCAGCCCGACCCCGAACTCACGAGCCAGGTGATCGACCGCCTTGTCGAGGCCTCGGACCGGGTGCGCCGCGAACGCTGACCCGGGGTGCGGGGCGGGTCAGAGCCGGTTCCCGCATCAGAGCCGGTCCTCGAACACCTGGACTTCCTTGTCCTTCACGGGAACGCGCACGGTCGGGGTGAATCCCTGGCCCTCGTAGTAGCGGATCAGCGCGCCGTCACCGCCGGACCAGCAGTCCACCCGCACCAGGTTGATCCCCAGCTCCCGCGCCCGCTGCCTGGCGTGGTCGAGCAGCCTTCCGCCCACGTTGCGGCCGGTGTGGGCACGGTCGACCAGGAGCCAGCGCACGTAGAGTTCGCGTTCACCGGCGGGCGGGGCGTACTCGGGAGCGCCCTCGCTGATGGCCAGGGTGCCCGCGACGGCGCCGTCGGCCTCGGCTATCCAGAGGCCCTTCGAAGCGAGCCCCCGGACCAGGTCCACCCGTTCGGGGATCTCCGACCACGGGCGGCTTCCCCACTGTTGCGCGGATCCCCGCTCGGTCAGCCACGCGACCGCCTCGTCGAACATCCGCAGAATCTCGGAGGTGTCCTCGGGGCCTCCCTGTCGTAGGCGCACAGGCCGGTCTCCTCGTCGTTCCTGGAAGTCGCGGGATGGCGGCAGACTAGCGGCCACGCGCCCTCGGACGCACCTGCTTTTCCGTTCGGCGAAGGGCAGTGGCAGTAGGTCCTGGTCCGGTGCGGGGGCCGTTGTCCCCGGGGAGTCCGAGGTTGTCTCTGGAAGGAGACGATGTGGTGCTGTTCACGTGTCCCGGAACGTGGTTTACTTCCGAGTAACTTCGTTGCCGTAACCGGACCAGCAGGACAGTCGGAGGCCCGCTCACCTGGCAAGGTGGGCGCGACCGCGAGGAGTGGGGCGTGCCGTGTCGACCAGGTGACTTCTCTTCGCGAGACTTGTCCTATCCTCGCCGGAACGTCCTCGGGGTGCGCACACGCAGACGGGAAAGCGGGGAGCGGATGCACAGGCTCACCAACCGGGTACGGCCGTACGCCTGGGGAGCACGCGCTGCCATCCCGCGTCTGCTGGGGACCGAGCCCGACGGCACACCCCAGGCCGAACTGTGGCTGGGGGCCCACCACGGAGCGCCCAGCACCGCTCACTGCGAAGACGGCTCCACGTCACTGCCCGGGCTGATCGCGGCCGATCCCCACCGCGTGCTCGGCCCGAGGACCGCGGAGCGCTTCGGGGCCCGCCTGCCGTACCTGCTCAAATACCTGGCAGCCGAGGCACCGCTGTCCCTGCAGGTGCACCCGGACGCCGCCCGGGCGCGATCCGGCTACGAGTCCGAGGAACGTGCCGGGATCCCGGTCGACGCACCGCACCGCAACTACCGGGATCCGCATCACAAGCCCGAACTGCTCCTCGCCCTGGAACCCTTCGAGGCGCTGTGCGGCTTCCGCGAGCCCGCCGCCACCGTCGCCGACCTCGAGGGGCTGCGCAGCGAACTCGCCACCCGGCTGCGCGAGGACCTGTCCGTCTCCGACGACCACGCCGCGCTCCGCGCCGCGCTCACCCGGCTGCTGAGCCTGCCCGAGTCCGACCGCTGCCGGATGATCGGCGCGTTCGTCCGGGAGTGGTCCGGCCGCGGCAGGCGCGGAGCCCACGCCGACATCGTCGTGGACCTGGCCGAGCGCTACCCCGGCGACCCGGGCGCCGTCGCCTCCCTGCTCCTCAACCGGGTCACCCTGTGGCCGGGCCAGGCCCTGTTCCTCCCCGCGGGGAACCTGCACGCCTACCTCCAAGGGACCGCCGTGGAGGTGATGGCCAGCTCCGACAACGTGCTCCGCGCCGGCCTGACCGCCAAGCACGTCGACGCCCCCGAGCTGCTCGACGTGGTGGACTTCTCCGTGCTGCCCATCCCCTACGCGCAGCCGGGTTTCCTCGACGGCCGCCGGGAGTTCCGCCCGGCGGCCCCGGAGTTCGCCCTGCACGAGATCGGTCCCGGCCGCATAACCGCCCACTTGCCCGGTGACGGTCCCACCGTGGTCCTGGCCCTGCACGGCAGTGTGGAGCTGGTCCCGGAGGTCGGTGAGGGGATGGCCCTGCGGCGCGGGGAGTCCGTCTTCGTCCAGGCCGACAGCGGGCCCATCAAGGTCGAGGGCCACGGCCACGTGGTCGCCGCGACCGTCGGGGACCACTGACGGTCGGCGTCGGAACCACTGACCGCTGACGTCGGGGAACACTGGTCGTCAGCGATAACCTGGGCCCCTCCAGTTTCCGTCACTCAACGAGGGGACCCCACCATGGCGCTTGAGCGTCCTGAGATCGACTTCATCGAGGGCCCGGCGCCCTCGGACCTGCAGATCACCGACATCCAGGTCGGCGAGGGCGACCAGGCCGGGCACGGCAAGACCGTCAGCCTGCAGTACGTGGGCGTCGCCCACTCCACCGGCGAGGAGTTCGACGCCAGCTGGAACCGCGGTGAGCCGCTGACCTTCCGCCTGGGCTCCGGCCAGGTCATCCCCGGCTGGGACCAGGGTGTCCTGGGCATGCGCGTCGGCGGCCGCCGTCAGCTGGTCATCCCGCCGCACCTCGCCTACGGCGACCGCGGCGCCGGCGGCGTCATCAAGCCGGGGGAGACCCTGGTGTTCGTCGTCGACCTGGTCGACGTCAACTAACCCGTCGGCTGGCCCTGAGGTCAGCAGATATAGCAAGGGCCCGTGCCGAGCTCCCACGTTCGACACGGGCCCTTGAACTGTCCCGCTCCCTACCCGAGGGTTGCGCCCACCTTTACATGGCCCTTGAGCAGGTCGCGGGCGATGGTGCGGCGCTGGATCTCGTCGGTGCCCTCGAAGATGCGCAGCAGCCGGACGTCGCGGTAGAAGCGCTCGATCGGCAGTTCGCGGGTGTAACCCATGCCGCCGTGGATCTGCATGACGCGGTCGACGATCTCGTTGGCCTTCACACCGCCGAACAGCTTGGCGATCGACTGCGCGTGCCGGGAGTCCTTGCCCTCGGCGACCTGCCAGGCCGCGTGCAGCACCAGCAGGCGCAGGGCCTCGATCTCGGTCTGGGAGTCGGCGATCATCCACTGGATGGCCTGCCGGTCGGCGATGGGGGCGCCGAAGGTCTCGCGGGTCTTCGCGTAGTCGAGGGCCATGTCGAGCAGGCGCTCGCAGCCGCCCAGCGCGCGGGCGGGCAGTAGGTAGCGGCCCTTGCCGATCCACTTCATGGCGAGGGCGAAGCCCTGCCCCTCCTCACCGAGGACGTTCTCGTGCGGTACGCGCACGTCCTGGAAGATCAGGGACGCGGGGCGGCGCTCGCCCATGGTGTCGATGGGCTCGGAGGTCCACCCCATGTCGCGGTCGACGAGGAAGCAGGTCACGCCGCCGTTGGCGCCCTTCTCCTGGTCGGTGACCGCGAAGACGAGGGCGAAGTCGGCCTCGTTGCCGCCGGTGATGAAGGTCTTCTCGCCGTTGATCACCCATTCGTCGCCGTCGCGGACCGCCTTGGCCCGGATGGCCTTGGCGTCGGAGCCCGCGCCGGGTTCGGTGATGGCGAAGCAGGACTTGCGCTCGCCCTCGATGGTGGGGAGGAGGTAGCGCTTCCGCTGTTCCTCGTTGGCGTAGTAGAGGATGTTGTCGGCCTCGCCGCCGAACTTGAAGGTGAGGAAGGTCCGGCCGAGCTCGATCTCGATGATGGCTTCGCTGACCGGGTCCAGGCCCATGCCCCCGTACTCCTCCGGGGTGGCCACGCCCCAGAAGTCCGACTTGCGTGCCAGGGCGCGCAGGCGGGTGCTCTCCTCGTGGGTCAGGCCGGGCGGGTGGCCTTCGCGCTCGCGGCGCAGCACGTCGTTCTCCAGCGGCATGAGCTCCCGCTCGACGAAGGTCCGCACCCACCCTTGGACGGCGCGCTGCTCTTCGCTCAGTGAGAAATCGATCACGGTTGCTCCCATTTAACCTAACGCTGTTCGGTTACTTGAGGGTACGGTGTTCCTGGCCGCCCACGCAAGGGATGAGGTGAACCGTGCGGGTGTGCAGGTGAAAGCACCGATCCCGGGTCGGCTCGGCGCAACCGCTGACCCGGCCGGTCCCGCTGATCCGCAAGACGGCAGAATGCGGAGAGCGGTCATGCGATGATCAGCGCGAACGCCGGACGGACCGGCACGTGACGGCGTACTGCAGAAGAGGAACCTTTCCGTGGCCCGACCCAAGACCCCGATCCTGAGCAAACCCGCGATCCGGGAGTCCGCGCTCACGCTCATCGACCGGGACGGGCTCGAGAAGCTGTCCATGCGCAGACTCGCCCAGGAGCTGGCCGTACAGGCCGCCTCGCTGTACAGCCACTACCGCACCAAGGAGGAGTTGCTCAGCGATGTCGCCGAGGTCGTCACCACGCGTATCGACGTCACCGGTTTCGACGGCGGCGACTGGCGTGAGGGCCTGGCCGTCTGGGCCCGTTCCTACCGTGCGGCCCTGGACGAGCACCCGAACCTCCTCCCGGTGATCGCCGCCGGTCCGGGTCGGCGAGAGGAGGCCCTGCGCCGGGCCGACGCCGTGCACGGCGGGCTCGTGGGCGCGGGCTGGCCGCCCCGCTACGCCACGATGATCGGGGCCTCCACCAAGTACCTCGTGGTGGGTGCCGCCACCAACTCCTTCGCGCGCGGGTTCGACGACGACGTGTGGGTCTACCAGGACCGCTATCCCAACCTGTCGCAGGCCCACCGGCTGGCGGAGGTCGCCGCGGAGATCGACGAGGACAGTTTCGAGCTGGCGCTCACGGCCTTCCTCGACGGGCTGGTCCCCGTCTTCAAGAGGGTCCGGGTCCCGGTCGAGGACTGAGCCGTCGGCTGGGGCGGGTGAACGGTTCGGATTGGTTCGCTGCCGCTGCCGCTGCCGCTGCCGCTGCCGCTGCCGCTGCCGCTGCCGCTGCCGCTGCCGCTGCCGCTGCCGTCGCCGCTCAGCGCAGCGCGTGTGCCTGGCTGTCGACCCAGGCGCAGAGCCGGTCGAGCGCCGCCTCGGTGCGGTCCCGGTCGCCGGTGGCGAGGTAGTCGGCTTCCAGGCCGGAGAAGGCCGAGTTCAACAGGGTGGCCAGGGTGAGGGCCTGGTCGGCCGGTGCCCCGCGCAAGCTCAGGCAGGAGGCGACGAACTCCGCGCGGCCGCGGACGAAATCCGCGCTGGGGGCCGGTAGCCGCCCGGCGGCGGCGAGCCCTTCGATCTCCCGGATGAGCCGCGTCATGTGCGGTTCGTCCTCGAGGTTGCGCCGCCAGGCGTCGCGGACGACGTCGCTGACCGGGACCGCCGGGTCCGCCCATCCCTCTGTGGCGCGCAGGGCCCGGTGTTGGCGTTCGTCCAGGCGGGCCAGGACCGCGGTGAGCAGGTCCTCCCGGTCGGTGAAGTGGTGGGTGAGCACACGCGTGCTCTGTCCCAGGCCCTGGGCGAGGCCGCGCAGGGTGAACCCGGCGATCCCGGTGTGCGCGAGCTGCTCGATGACGGCGTCGAGGACCTCGCGGCGGCGCGCCGGATCGGCTTTCCGGGGCATGTGCGCCTCCTTGTCCCCAACGCTGGTAGTGCCCCAACTCTGGCACAAGCATAAGGGTAACGTTTGTTACCTTTATTGGATGCGCACCCTTCCCGTCTGGCTCCTCGCCCTCGCCCTGTCGGCCTTCGCCGTGCAGACCGACGACTTCATCGTCATCGGGGTCCTCCCGGCGATCGCTTCGGACACCGGGGTCTCCGAAGCGGTCGCCGGCCAGCTGGTCACCGTCTACTCGCTGGTCTACGCGTGCACCGCCCCGCTCTGGGCGGTCCTCCTCGCCCGGCTGCCGCTGCGGCGCGTTCTCCTGGCGGCCCTGGCCGTGTTCATCCCCGCCAACCTGGTGGTCCCGTGGGTGGACGACTTCCCCCTCTTGGTGGGGCTGCGGGTGATCGCCGCGCTGTCCGCCGCCGTCGTGCTCCCCGCAGCCCTGGCCGCGGCCACCACCCGGGCGCCGGGGGAGCGCAGGGGACGCTACCTGGCCACGGTGATGACCGGATTGACCGGTGCGGTCCTGCTGGGTGTGCCCGCCGGGACGTGGATCGGTGCCGCCTTCGGCTGGCAGGCCACGTTCGTCTTCTGCGGCCTGCTCGGCGTGCTCGCGCTGGTCTTGGTGGCCCGCTCCCTACCGCGAACTGAGCAGTCACGAACTGGCCACGGGGACGGGGGCGCTGCCGCGGTCCCCGAGCGGCCGGGGACCGTGCTGCGCCCCCTGCTCAACCCCGCCGTCCTGGGCCTGCTGGCGGTCACCGTCCTGGTGGTCGCGGGCAACCTGGCCTTCCAGACCTACCTGGCGCCCTTCCTCGCCGCGCTGTCCGGGGTGACCCCGCACCAGTTGGCCGCCCTGCTGGTGGCCTCGGGTGTCGGCGGCGTGGCGGGCACCCTGTGCGCGGGGCGCCTGGCCGACCGGGTCGGTGCCCGGTGGGCCTTCGGGCTGGCCTGCGGGGCCTTCTGCGCGACGATGGCCGCCTTCGCGCTCCTCTGGCAGGCCGGGCCGGTGCCGATCGGGGTGGCCGCCGTGCTCCTCGTGTGCTGGTCGACGGCGGCGTGGGCGGTGCCGACCACGGTCCAGGCGCTGACCCTGGAGCGGGTCGGGCAGCGGGCAGCAGCCCAGGCGATGGCGGTGCTCAGCAGCGCCGTGTACGTGGGTGCGGCGCTCGGCGGGGTGGTCGGCGGCCTCGCCGTGGCCGTCAGCGCCGGACTGGTGCCGGTGGCCGCGGCCCTGTCGGCCGCTTCCGGTCTGGTCCTGGCCCTGGCGGTCACCAGGGGTCGACGTACCGGGTCGGTGCCTCGTGGCGGGGCGCGCGCCCGGGCCCCTCGGCGAGGGCCGCAGTGATCCACCGCCGGGTGTCGGCGGGGTCGATGACGTCGTCCAGCTCGAACACGGCGGCTGCGTTGGTGGCCTTGCCGCGCCGGTAGGCCTCGGCGAGGATCGCGTCGAAGGTGGCGGCGCGCTCATCGGGGGCCTCGATCGCCTCCAGCTCGCGGCGGAAGCCCAGCCGGACCGCGCCCTCCAGGCCCATCGGGCCGACCTCGCCGGTGGGCCAGGCCAGGGTGGCCGCGGGAGCCCGGAAGTGGCCGCCCGCCATGGCCTGGGCGCCCAGCCCGTACCCCTTGCGCAGCACCACGGTGACCAGGGGAACACGCAGCTGGGAGCCGATGACGAACAGCCGGGAGAAGTGCCGGACGGTGGCCGTGCGCTCGGAGTCCGGGCCGACCATGAAGCCCGGGGTGTCGCACAGGGAGATCACCGGGAGCCCGTGGGCGTCGCACAGCTGCAGGAAACGGGCGGTCTTGTCGGCGCCGTCGGCGTCGATGGCACCGCCCAGGTGGGCGGAGTCGTTGGCGATCAGGCCCATGGGGCGCCCCTCGACCCGGACGAGCGCGGTGACCGTGCCCGGGCCGAAGCGGCGACGCAGCTCCAGGACGGACCCGGTGTCGGCGAGGGTGTGGATCGCGCGGCGCACGTCGTAGACCCGCAGCCGGTTCTCCGGGACGGCGTGGCGGAGCGGTCGCTGGTCGCCCGCCTCCCAGTCATCCACGGGGCCCTGGAAGTAGGAGAGGTAGTCGCGGGCTGCGCGCACGGCCGCCCCGTCGTCCTCGACGAGCAGGTCGATGACCCCGTTGGGTTCCTGGACGCCGACCGGGCCGACCTCCTCGGGCCGGTAGGTGCCCAGGCCGCCGCCCTCGATCATCGCCGGACCGCCCATACCGATGGTGGCGTCGGGGGTGGCGATGACGACGTCGCAGCAGCCCAGGAGGGCGGCGTTGCCCGCGAAGCAGCGGCCCGACGCCACCCCGACGGTGGGCACGCGTCCGCTGAGGCGGCCCATGGCGGAGAACGTGGTGACGTCCAGCGAGGAGGCGGAGTTCGGGTTGATGTCGCCGGGACGACCGCCGCCGCCTTCGGCGAACAGTACGACCGGCAGCCGTCGGCGGTGCGCCGCCTCCAGCATGCGGTCGGTCTTCCGGTGGTTGATGACTCCCTGGGTCCCGGCCAGCACCGTGTAGTCGTACGACATGACGACGCAGTCGGCGGCGTCGAAGCGGTCCGCGTTGACCCGGCCCACCCCGGTCACCATGCCGTCGGCGGGGGTGCCGGCAGCCAGGTCCTCCTCGGAACGGCGGCCGTGCTGGGCGGCGACGGCGAGCGCGCCGTACTCGGTGAATCCGCCCGCCCCGCACAGGTCGGCGATGTTCTCCCGGGCGGTGCGGCGGTCCAGGCGGCGCCGTTTGGCCACGGCGTCGGGGCGGCGCTCGTCGGTACCGAGGGCGTGGCGTTCGAGGACGTCGGCGAGGTCGGGACGGATGTGGTCGGGGTCGACCTCCTCCTCCACCGGGCCGGCCTGCGCTTCGGCGCCGTCCGGGGCGAATCCCACGAGCGGGTCGCCCTCGGCGACGGCGGCCCCGACGGCGGTGCGGAACGCGCCGACCGTTCCGGAAACGGGGGCGGCCAGGACGTGCTCCATCTTCATCGCCTGCAGCACGAGCAGCGGTGTTCCGGCCCGCACCCGGTCGCCGGGTACCGCCTCGACTGACACGACGGTCGCGGCGAAGGGCGCGGCCAGGTGGTCGGCGGCGGGGCCTCGGCCATCGGCCGCGCCGTGCACCGTCCCGTCCGCGGAGTCGCGCGCTGCCTCGGAACGGAGTTCGGTGCGGTGGTCGTCCACGAAGGCGGTGGTGGCTCTGCCGGATCGGAAGACCGGGTGGCGCAGGACCGCGCGCAGGAAGGCGGTGTTGGTCTCCGCTCCGGTCACCGTGAACTCGGCCAGGGCGCGGTCGGCGAGGTCGGCGGCGGCGCTTAGCCCGCCGCGCGGGGCGTGCGCGACCACCTTGGCCAGCAGCGGGTCGAAGCCGTCCACGGCGCTGTGCCCGACCGCGCCGTGGGTGTCCACCCGGATCCCAGGGCCGGTGGGCGGAGCGAAGGCGGTCAGCGTCCCTGACGTGGGCAACGCCGAGCCGTCTGGGCCGGTGGCCTCCAGGTTGACCCGGGCCTGGACGGCGCAGCCGCGCGGGGCGGGGACGGAGTCCTGGCCGAGGTCCTGTTCGGCGAGGGTGCGGCCCAGGGCGACCCCGAGCTGGGCGGCGACCAGGTCGACGCCGGTGACCTCCTCGGTGACGGTGTGCTCCACCTGCAGGCGCGGGTTGGCCTCGATGAAGTGGAAGGCGGGGGCGCCTTCCCCTGTGGGGGAGGCGGCCGCGGCGGAGGCGTCGGGGGTGTCCTCGACGAGGAACTCGACGGTGCACAGGCCGGAGTAGGAGACCCTCCGGGCCAGGGCCAGGGCGGCGTCGATCAGGCGGGTGCGCAGACCGTCGGGCAGACCCGGAGCGGGAGCGGTCTCGACCAGTTTCTGGTGGCGGCGCTGGACGCTGCACTCGCGCTCCCACAGGTGCGTCACGGCGCCGGTTCCATCCCCGATCACCTGCACTTCGACGTGCCGGGCCCGCAGCAGAAGTTGCTCGACGTAGAGGTCGCCGCGGCTCAGCGCGGTCTCGGCCTCCGAACGGCAGCGCTCGTAGGCGAAGGCCAGGTCTTCCGGGGCCGTGACCGCGCGGATGCCGCGCCCGCCGCCGCCCGCCAGCGCCTTGACCATAACCGCCCCGCCGGGTCCGAGCTCCTCCAGGAAGGTGTGGGCCTCCGCCAAGGAAGTGGGGCCGGTGGTGCCGGGCAGGACGGGGACGTCGAGTCTCTCGGCCAGGGCTCGGGCACGCGCCTTGTCACCGAACAGGGCGAGGGTGTCGGGTGAGGGGCCGACGAAGACCAGACCGGACCCGGCGCACAGCGCGGCGAAGCCGGCGTCCTCGCTGAGGAACCCGTAACCGGGGTGGACCAGCCCGCACCCGGTCTCCTGGGCGACGGCGACGAGGCGCTCGGCGTCCAGGTAGGCGGCCGGTCCCGAGGCTCCGAGCGGCCGGGCCTCGTCGGCGAGACGGACGTGTGCGGACCCGGCGTCCTCGGCGGAGTACACGGCGACGGTGCGCAGGCCCAGCAACGCGGCGGCGCGGAGCACCCGCACGGCGACCTCGCCCCGGTTGGCGACGAGCAGGCGGGACGGTGCGGACACGGGGATTCCTTCCTCGACCGGTGGGGTGACCCGAGTCTGCACTCGCGTTGACACTGATGTCAACGATCGGCGTTCTGGAATACTCGGCCGCATGCAGAAGAAGGAGTGGGCGACCCGCGTCAAGTACGACCGAGCCGACAGCGCCACCCGGGCCGCACTGCTCACGGCGGCGCGGAGGGTGTTCGAGCGGAGCGGCTACGCGCGCACCACCGTCGCGGGAATCACCGCCGAGGCGGGGGTCGGCCGGGCCACCTTCTACGTTTACTTCGCCTCCAAAGAGGAGGTGTTCGCGGTCCTGGCCGGGCTGGTCCGGGACCGCTTCCTGGCCAGCCAGGAGCTCGACGGAATCGACGCTGACGACCCCCACGCGGTGGCGGCGGCGACCATCACGGCCTTCCTGGACGCCTACACCGAACACCTGGCGTTCATCACGGTGCTGCAGCACCAGTCGCTCGCCGACCCGGCGATGAGGGCCCTGTGGGAGGAGATCCACGGGCTGCCACGGCACCGGTCCGCGCGCTACACCCGGCGCCTCGTCGAACGGGGCACGGCGGCCCCGGCGGCCCCGCCGGAGGCGGTCGCCCAAGCGGCCGGGGGCATGGTCGCCGCGTTCGCCGACGGTCTGGCCGCCGCACCGGAGGACCGCGACCGGGCGGCCCGGGAGCTGACGGCGATGTACGTCCGCCTGCTGGGCCTGCCCGAGAAGCGGGACCGCGGGAGCTGAGCGGGTTCAGGGGCGCGCGAAGGCGTCCACTCCGGTGAGCTCGGCGGACCAGGCCCACAGCCGCGCGGCCTGTTCGGGGTCCGCGGCGTGGGCGGCGACCCCGCCCTCGCCCCGGTCCGGGTCGGCCTTCTCGGGGAGTTCGGCGATGTCGGAGTTCTCGCAGTACAGGCCGCCCATGCCCGTGAGCTGGGGGGAGGTGGCCGCCCACACCTGGGTGGCGGCGCCCTGCTCGGGCGTCTTGAAGGTGGGGTCGACCGCCTGGCCCGTCTCATCGATCCACCCGGCCTCGACCATCTCCTCCTTGGCCAGGTGCCGCTGCAACGGGGTGAGGATCGCTCCGGGGTGCAGGGAGAAGGCGCGCACCCCGTGCTCACGGCCGAGCCGGTCCAGGTGCACGGCGAAGAGGACGTTCGCGGTCTTGGCCTGCCCGTAGGCCTCCCAGCGGTCGTAGCCCCGGGTGAACCACGGGTCGTCCCAGCGGATGCCCGAGCCGTGGTGCCCTCCCGAGGACACCGACACCACCCGTGCGCCGTCGGAGATCCTGGGCCAGAGCCGGTTGACGAGGGCGAAGTGCCCCAGGTGGTTGACGGCGAACTGCGCTTCCCAACCGGGACCGACCTCGGTGTGCGGGCAGGCCATGATCCCGGCGTTGTTGATCGCCAGGTCGATCCGGTCGTGCGGAAAGGTGTCCGCGAAGGTCCGCACGCTCTCCAGGTCCGCCAGGTCTAGCTCGGCGACCTCCGCACCCGGGATTCCCGTGAGCGCCTCCTTCGCCTGTTCAGGCCTGCGCGCAGGGACGACCACGCGGGCACCCGCCCCCGCGAGGGCCCGTGTGGTCTCCAGCCCGATGCCGGAGTATCCGCCGGTCACCAGTGCGATCTTGTCCGTGAGGTCGATGCCTTCGAGCACCTCGGCTGCGGTGCTGCGCATCCCGAAGCCGGAACCGGTCTTGCTCTGTTTCGTGGTCATGCGGCTCACGCTAGGGCGTGGAGCGCGCTCCAGGTCAAGAAGCTGGCCAGCCCATGGGGCCGCCCCGCCGATGTTGGTGCGCGCGCCCCGGGCCGCCGTCCACGCGGCCCGGGGTGCAGGGCCGTCAGGAACCGGTGGGCTTGATGTCCTCGTTGGTGGCCAGCGCACCGCGCTCCAACTGGTCCAGCAGGCTTCCGCCGGACTTCGGGACGGACTGGGCGGCGATCGCCTTCCCGTACCGGATCCGGGTGAAGGTCTCGGGTAGGCGCTTCTCCAACCGCCGGTAGGCGATCCTGCCCAGCAGCCAGGCGGCCAGTAGTCCGTTGGCAGCGGCCACCGGCACCGCCAGCCACGGCATCCCCTGGAGCCCTGCCCACACGGCGACCGCGATGGTCGGGGCCGAGAGCAGCGGGACGGCCACGAGCGAGGTCCAAACCTGGATCTGGTTGTCCCCCGTATCGTTCGCGTCCACCCGCTTGTGCGGGTCCACACCCGGGGTCACCGTCACCACGGACAACAGGGCCGACAGTCCGTTGGTCACCCCGGCGAACACCACCAGTCCCGCCACCACGAACGGCACCGACCAGTACTCTCCAGTGGTGACCACCGCCGCCGTGCTCAGCAGCGCCGCCGCCGGGGTGATGAGCAGCGCGATCGCGATCTGCCTGCCCCGCACGTCGGCCCAGAGCGTGTCCCGGTCCTGGCCGACCACGGTCAGCCACAGGGCACTGCCGTCGTGCCCGTACATGTTCCCGCTCCCCATGCCCATGATGAGCACGGCCAGCACACCCGCGAACGGGGCGATCTGCGGGAGGTAGCTGATTAGCCCGAGCACGCCGATGAACAGCCCCGCGTAGAGGGCTGAGCGCAGTTCCAGGCCGCGCCACGGGTCACGCAACCAGTGCCGCAGCTCCTTAGCGACTACCGCGCCCAGCGGGGTGTCCGGCAGGAACGAGCGCCCGCCGTCGAACACACGGGAACCGAGCGGCCGCGACCGCCTCCGCACGCCGCGGGAGGCCACACTCGGCGCCAGCAGCCGCACGGTGGCCAGAGCCGTGATCAAGGTAAGCGCGGCGAACGCGCCGAGCCAGCCGAAGGCCTCACCCCAAGCCCCCGCGGCGGCCGCGTCCACCGCCAGTACCGGCCAGGAGGTCGGGATCCCCGCCAGCACGGTCGCCGCCGTACCCTCCAGCCCGAACTCGGTCAGGCTCCGTGCCGCCGCGATCGCGGGCTGGACCGCCACCCAGCCGAAGAACATCGCGGCCACGAGCAGGCCCCACTGCACCGACGCGATCTCCATGCCGATCCGGCTGTGCATGGCCGCGCCCAGCGCCCGGAACGCCAGGCGGGACAGCGACACCATGAAGACCACCAGCATCAGCATGCCGAGCAGTCCCAGGAACATCACGGCCGGATCCACGGCCCACGCGTGCCACGCCACCGTCGCCACCGCCACCAGGGTCAGCGGCGCACCCGCACCGACGAACATCGTCACCAGCAGGCCGGAACCCACCTTGCCCCGGTCCAGCGGCAGGAGGGTGAAGTACTGCGAGCGCAGCACCCCCACCCCGTTGGTGATGACCGGGCCGAGCAGCCAAGCCGCCCCCCACACCGCGAACACGATCATGAGCAGGGTGGACCGGACCTCGGCGGAGACGGCCGCAAGCGCCAGGTACCAGGTCAGCGCGGTCCCCCCGATGAGGAGGCCGACCGTGAACCACCGACTGCCCCCGCCCGTGTGCCGCCCCAGCGCGAACTTGAGCCGGATCAGGAGTTCAACCACGTCAGGTCCTCCTCGCTGACCTCGCGGGCCCCGACCAGCCGCACGAACGTGTCCTCAAGGGTGGCGTCGGCGCCCCGCACTTGTTCGAGCGTGCCGTCCGCCATCACGCGGCCCTCAGCGATGATCGCCACCCGGTCGGTGAGCTGCTCCACCAGGGCCATCACGTGGCTCGAGATGACCACGGCGCCGCCGCCGTCGGTGAACCGGCGCAGGATCGCGGTCAGTACCCGCGCCGACACCGGGTCCACCGCCTCGTACGGCTCGTCCAGGACCAGCACCTCCGGAGCGTGCAGGAGCGCCGTTGCCAGGCCGATCTTCTTGCGCATACCGGTCGAGTACTCCGCGACGAGTACGCCGTCCCGTTCCGCGCCGTCCAGCTCCAGGACCTTGAGGAGTTCCTCGGCGCGCGTGCGGGTCACCTCGCGGCCCAGCCCGCGCAGCCGCCCCCAGTAGTCGAGCAGCTCGCCGCCGGTGAGGCGTTCCGGCAGCGACAGGCCGTCCGGCAGCACACCCATCCGCCGCTTGGCCCCCACCGGGTCCCGCCACACGTCCACGCCCAGTACCCGGGCGGTGCCGGAATCGGGGCGCAGCAGCCCCACCGCCATCGACAGCGACGTGGTCTTGCCCGCACCGTTGGGGCCGACGAGCCCCAGCATGGTGCCGCGCGGTACGGACAGGCTCACACCGTCCGCGGCCCGGGTCTCGTTGAAGGTCTTGGTCAGCCCGTCCAGCTCCAGCGCTGGTACGTCGGCCACTGGTGCGTCGGACGCGCGCACGTCGGTGTTCGTCATACCCGCCATCCTCCGACGGCCCGTGCCGCGCGCGCATCGGCCACACGGACACGGCCCCCGGCCATGTGGCCAGGCCCGTCGTCGTCCTCCCTGGCCGCGTGGTCGAGGCACCGGGGCGGGCCGCCGATCTAGGCTGGAACCGTCCGGCGAGACCGAGCGGGGAGGGGCACATGGAGCCGAGGCGCCGCAGCCGCCGCGACCTGGGCGTGGACACCCTCCTGATCGCGTTCGCGGCGGTGTGGGGTCTGATGAGCTTCGGCGGGTACGCCAACGACCTCCACCCGGCCGACCGGGTTCCCGGCTGGCTCCTGTGGCTGGACCTGGCCTGCCTCCCGCCAGCCTGCGCCGCCCTGTGGTGGCGGCGCCGGTACCCGCTGGGCGTGGCGCTCGGTGTCGTCCTGGTCTCCTCGTTCTCCACGTCGGTGCTCGGCGTGCTGATGGTGGCCTTGGTCGGGCTGGCGATCTACCGGCCGTTGGCCCAGGCGGGGGGTATGGCCCTGCTGGCCATGGTCCTGTCCCTGCCGTGGGTGGCGCTGGTTCCGTACGGTACCGCTGACTCGGTCTTCACCATGGTCTCGATCGTCCTGCTGCTGAGCGCCTTGGTGGCCGTGGGCGCCGCGATCCGTTCCCGGCGCAGCCTGGTCGACCGGCTGCGGGAGGACGTGCGACGCGAACGCCGGCTGCACGAGGAACGCCTGACCGCCGCCCGGTTGGCCGAACGCCGCCGGATCGCGCGCGAGATGCACGACGTCGTCGCCCACCGCATGTCCCTGCTGTCCGTGCACGCCGGGGCGCTGGCCTACCGGACGGAGCGGGCCGAGAGCGGCGAGGCCGCGCAGCTGGAGCCGGCGGAGGTGGGTTCGGCGGTGCGGGTGATCCGCGACAACGCCCACCGGGCCCTGGACGAGCTCGGCGACATCCTCTCCGTCCTCCGCGCCGAGGACCTCGCCCCGGAGGACGAGGACGAGGCGGCGCCCCAGCCGCGGTTGGACGGTGTTCCCCGTCTGGTGGCTGAGGCAGCGGAGGCGGGGGAGCGGGTGGTCTACACCTCGGACCTGGCCGAGGACGCCGAACCCCGTGAGCAGGTACAGCGCACCGCGTACCGGGTGGTGCAGGAGGGGCTGACCAACAGCAGGAAGCACGCCCCGGGTGCCAAGGTCGCGGTCACGGTGAGCGGAGCCCCGGGCCACGGCCTGGTGGTCGTGGTGAGCAACGTGCTGCCGGTCGGACGGGCCGCGCGGGAGATCCCCGGCGCGGGGGCCGGGCTGGCCGGGCTGGCCGAGCGGGTGCACCTGGACGGGGGACACCTGAGACACGGCCCGGCGCGCGGCCGGTTCCAGCTGACCGCGGTGCTGCCCTGGCCGGAAAGCCAGGAGTCGGGCACGTCCGGGGACGATCGTCGGAAGGTGTCATAGTGGTGGCCGTGAACGCTCCGATCCGGGTCCTATTGGTGGACGACGATGCCCTGGTCCGTTCCGGCCTGCAGCTGATGCTCTCCGGTGACGGCGACATCGACGTCGTGGGCGGGGTGGACGACGGTGCGGGGGTGGCCGCGGCGGTGGCCGAGCACCGGCCGGATGTGGTCCTGATGGACGTGCGGATGCCCGGGGTCGACGGGATCGCGGCCACCGAGGAGCTCCGTTCGGCGGGCTCCGGGCCGCAGGTCATCGTGCTCACCACCTTCGACGCCGACGCCACCGTGGTCCGGGCCCTGCGTGCGGGCGCCGCCGGTTACCTGCTGAAGCACACCGACCCGGCGAGGATCGTCGAGGCGGTGCGCCGGGCCGCGTCGGGGGAGCCGGTGTTGTCGCCCGGCGTGGCGCGCACCCTCATGGACCGCGCGGCCGGCGACGCCCCGGGGGAGGCCTCCGAGGTGCCCACGCGACGCGAGCGTGCCCGTGCCAGGCTGGCGCTGCTCTCCGACCGGGAACGCGACGTGGCTGAAGCGGTGACGGCTGGGCTGTCCAACGTGGAGATCGCCGAGCGCCTGTACATGTCCATGGGCACGGTCAAGGCACACGTGTCCAGCGCCCTCACCAAACTGGACCTGTCGGGCCGGATCCAGTTGGCGCTCCTCACCCACGACGCCCAGACCCCGGAGGACTGAGCGCCTGCGGGTCCTGTTCCCCGGGCTCAGCCAGGGGTGCCCGCGGCGGCGGCCATCGCGGCGGCCAGGGCCTCGAGCTCGTCGTCCTCGGGTAGGGGCAGGTCGGTGGCCATGCGCGCCATGATCACGCCGGTGAGCAGGTCGGCGACCAGCCGTGCCCGGCCGGTCCCGCCGATCTCGCCTCGGTCCACGGCACGCTGCAGCACTTCGGTGACCAGGTCGACGCGCTGTTCGAGCATGGGGCGAAGGATCCGGGCCCCGACCTGCCCTTGGAGGCCGGACACGAGCATGTGCCGGGCCAAGGAGTTCACTGCGGGTGTGCCGAATACCCCGTAGACGGCCCGGATAGCCGCTGTCAGGTCACCACGGAGCGAGCCGGTGTCGGGCACGTCGATCTGCCCGATGGTGAGTTGCTCAGCGACTGACAGGACGAGCTCCTGCTTGGTGGCGTAGCGGCGGAAGACGGTGCTGCGGCCCACGCCCGCGCGTTCGGCCACCTCGTCGAAGGTCAACTCGAACCCGCGTTCCAGGAGCAGATCCAGCGTTGCCCGCCGGATCGCCTCGTCGGCGGCGGGGTCCGGGCGGCGCCCTCCGCGTCCCTTGCTCATCCACTTCTCCCAGGGCCCTTGACAGCAATTCTGATACTCATAGTATCGGTACTTAGAGTTTCGGTATTCAGAGTACCGGATCATCCTCCTGAAGGAGAGGCGCCATGAGTGTCATGGTCATCGGATCGGGGCCGACGGGCCTCATGCTCGCGGGTGACCTCGCTGAAGCAGGGGTCGAGGTCACGGTCCTCGAGAAGCGCGCAGAAGAGTCCAACCTGACCCGTGCCTTCGCCCTCCACGCCCGTACTCTCGAGCTCTTCGACATGCGGGGCATCGCGGACGAGATCGTCGAACAGGGCCATCCGGTCCCCGAAGTCCGCCCCACGATGGGAAAGCGGGAACTCCTTCTCGACATGCGCCACCCTGAAAGCCGGTTCCCGTACGTACTCACCGTCCAGCAGGCACGCACCGAGGCCCTCCTCCAGCGCCGCGCCGAACGCCTGGGTGTACCCGTCCTCCGGGGCGCCGAGGTCACCGGGCTCGACCAGGACGAAGAGGGGGTCACCCTCACGGTCCGCACCGCCGACGGCGAGCACACCGAACGGGCCTCCTACGCGGTGGGCACCGACGGTGCGCACAGCACCGTCCGCGCACTCCTGGAAGTGGGGTTCAGCGGACGCAGCTACGACACGCACATCATCCTCGCGGACGTGCGCACAGAGCAGGACCTGCCCTTGGCGGTCAACCCGTTCATGGGGTCCGACGGGGTGGTATTGCTGCCGCCCTACGGCGACGGCTGGTACCGGGCCACCATCTGGGACCGCAGGCGCCAGGGCGTGCCGCTGGCGGAACCCGTCACCTTCGACGAGCTGGACGAATCCGTGCGCCGCATCTCCGGAGGTGCGGTCTCCATCGCCGAGATGCGCTGGTCCACGCGGTTCCTGAGCGAACGGCGCCAGGCCGACCACTACCGGGTCGGCCGGGTCCTGCTCGCCGGGGACGCGGCGCATGTGCACTCACCGCTGGGCGCGATGGGGATGAACACCGGCATCCAGGACGCCGCCAACCTGGCCTGGAAACTCGTGGCCCTGGAGCGGGGATGGGCGCCGCCCTGGCTGCTCGACACCTATGCGGCCGAACGCCACCCGGTCGGCCGCGCCACCCTGCGCGTCACCGACCTCATCCAGCGCATGGCCGTCGCACCGGCCCCGGTCCGCGCCATCCGCCCGGTCGTAGCCCCGCGCCTGCTGCGCGTCCCGAGGATCGCCCGAGCGATGCGCCGCCTCCTCTCCGGGCTGGGCGTGCGCTACGACCGACCCGCGGAAGTGGCCGCCTCCGCCGCCCACGGCGAGCGCGTGGCCGACCTGCCGCTGGTCAGCGAGGGTGCACCGGCCCGCCTGTACGAGCTGGTGGACCCCACCCGGTTCACCCTGCTCGACACGACCGCCGGCGGCGCCCCGGCCGCAGCCGCCGAACCCTGGGCGGACCGCGTCCAGACTCTGCGGGTGGAGGGCGACCTGCCCGAGGGCGCCGACGTCCTCCTGATTCGTCCCGACGGGTACGCCGCCTGGAGCGGCGAACGCCCCTCCGCGGCGCAGACTCGAAACGTCCTCACCGAGTGGGCCGGAACGCCCTGACCGCTCTCGCGGTGGGCCCTCGTTCACGGGCCGGTCAGCCGGGTGGCTCCGCCACTGCCTCCGGTCCCGGCCGCGCCCGCCCCGGTCCCCGCTGCGCTCCGACGCGGGTACTCGCCCTAGGGGATGACTCCTCGGGTGGTACGCGTTCTTCGGAAACGAGAACGTAGCATCTGGTTCGACACGGTGTTCGACGGCAAGGAGGAGGCCCTCATGGCTGGCAATCGCGTGCTCTGGGCGAAGAAGCTCCCGCAGGTCTACAAGAAGCTTGACGAGATCGACCTCATCGTGGCCGACCACCTGGACGTCGGACTGTTGGAACTGGTCAAACTCCGCTCCTCAGTCCTCAACGGCTGCGCTTTCTGCGTGGACCTGCACACCCAGAAGGCCCTCAAGGAGGGGGAATCCCAGCAGCGGCTCTTCCTGGTCTCCACCTGGCACGAGGCCGGGGAGCGCTTCACCGCGAGGGAGCGGGCCGCGCTCGCCCTGACCGACGAGATGACCGAACTGGGCGGGCACGGGGTCTCCGACGAGGCCTACGACGAGGTGGCCGAACACTTCGACGAGACCGAGATCGCCGCCCTGATGTCCGCGATCTCCATGATCAACCTCTACAACCGCCTCGCGGTCACCAGCCAGCTACACCCCAAGGAGCGCTAGCGCACAGCCGGAGACCTGGCCGCGCGGGTGCCGGTGCCGAACGCGTGGGCGGCGGTCAGCAGCGCGGTCAGGTCGTCGCGGGCGGAGGGGTCGGTCAGTACCTGTGGCACCACCGTTCTCAGGCCGCCCGGGGCGAGGGTGGCGAGCGCCCGGCGGGCCGCTGGTGCCGGGTCGACGAGGACGGAACAGGGGAGCGGGGCCCACGCGGCCAGGGCGGCGGCGGTCAGCCACAGCTCGTGCGGCAGTCCGTAACCGAGGCTCCCCTCCAGCCGCTGCCCGGCCTCCGTGTCCAACCAGGTATCCAGGTCACGGACCAGCAGGGCGTGCGGGATCCCCGTGTGCTCCAGCTCCGCGCGCAGGTGTCCGCGGTGGCCGGTGTGCCTGCGCCGGTCCGGGTCCCAACAGGCCGCTGAGGACCGGGCCCTGCGCCAGCTCACGAAGGGCACCAGTTCCGGAGCCCGCAGCACCCGGGTGGAGGGCGCGGGGTCCGACGCCTCGCGGAGCAGGACCGAGCGGCGCACTCCCATCCGGTGGCCGTTGCCGACCAGGCTCAGGTCGCCGTCGTGCTCCACCAGGTTGGGCACGGTGACCAGGGCCGAGCGCCCGGTGCGCTCGAGGAAGCGGGCCAGTGCCTCGTCGTCGGGTTCGTCTTCCTGTCCCTCGTGGGTCACGGTGGAGACCAGCTCACGGGCGACCTCGGCGGGCAGCAGAAAACCGACCGTGGCCACGTACTGGTCCACGCAGTCGGCCAGCCCGTACCCGCCCAGGGCCGCCCAGCGGGCCATCGTGGCGGTGGCCGAGCCCCACTCGCAGAACAGGCTCAGCGGCGCCTCCGGCCGGACGGCCACCAGCGCGGTCAGCGCTTCGACCATGCCGGGCACGGGCTCGGCGTCGTCCTGCAGGAGCAGGTGGTGCGTGGCCCAGTCAGGTACGGCCGACCAGGCGGCGAGGGAGGTCCGCAGCGTGGACGGGGACCCGTCCGGAGCGGGGTCGGCGACCACGGTCGGTGAGAGTTCGGGCAGGGTGTCGGCCAGCCGACGGGCGGCCCCGGCACGGCGCGGGTGGGTCATCACCGCGCACGAGATCCTGACGTTCGCGTTCACGGGGTGGTCCGTGCTCACAGGGCCTCCTTCGGGGCGGGGCAGTGCTCGGCCCCGTACTCCAGGGCGGCCAGGGCCAGCTCGGCCACCTCGTGCCGGTGCTCCCCCAGCTTCTCGGTGGAGACCCGGGTGCGCAGGGCGCCCGGCACCAGGGAGGCCAGTACCCCTTCGACCGGAGCCTCGCCCAGCCGCGCGCGCAGGCCGCCGACCACGCCGGGCCACCGGCTCTCCAACACGGCGCCGTTGGCCACCGCCGTGTGCCAGACCGAGGTCAGGTGCGGCTCCGGTACCAGCGCGCCCAACGGACCCGCGCTGGCCTGCGCGGCCAGGGCAGCGGCCAGCCCCGCCTCGGTGGCGCCCCACGAGGCCAGCGCCTCGGCGACGGGTACGTGAGCCTCGGGAACGTCGTTGGCCAGATCGACCAGGACCGCCTGTCCTGTGGTCCAGTTGAGGTGGGGCAGTGGTCGTGGTGGTTCCAGGACCGAAGCGTCGAAGGCCGCCACCGGGCCCGGGGCGAAGTACACCGAGCGCCGGGTCCCGTGTCCGGAGTTCCCCACCAGGCTGGGCAGGTCCTCGTGCTCCACCGGGTTGGGTACCGCCACCAGGGGCGTCGTACCCGCGCGCCGCACGAAGCGCAGCACCGCCCGGTCGTCGGGCTCGCCGTCCACCGCCTCGCGCTCCAGGAACCGGCCGAGTTCCGCGGACAGCTCCGAGGGCAGGGCCAGGGCCACCGTGGGCACGTAGGGGTTGACCACCGGTACCGCCCCGGCTCCGGTGAACACCGCCCAGCGGGCCAGCGTGGCGGTCCGCGAACCCCACTCGACGAAGAACGACACGGCCGCCTCCGGGTGGGCAGCCAGGTACCGGTCCACGGTTCCGGCGAACCCGTCGGCCAGGCGCGCGTCGTCCTGGAGGACCAGGTGGTGGGTGGTGTCGTACCGAGCTGCCTCCCCGAAAGCCACCCTCGCTCCGCGCAGGGCGGTCGGCGGGCCGTCGGGCCGCGGGTCGAGGGCGACGCCGCTCAGCGGGAGGCCGGTGCTGGCGGCGACCTTCCGAGCGGACGCCGCTCGGGAGGGGTGGGTCATCACGGACGCGGACACACTGGTGGTGTTGTGGTGCTGGGGGTGGGCCATACCTCTGAGTCTAGGCACTGTCGTGCTTCGAGAACGGTCGTCCACAGGGGATTTCCGCCGACCGTGGACCCGGCCCGGGCAGCCCGTTTCCGAGCTCGTGCCCCAGGCCGGTGAACCAGCTGGTACTGAACCGGTCAGCCGGAACCGGTCAGTTGGTGGGCTGCTGGCGCTGTCCGCCCTGCTCGGGTGACGAGGTGGGGCGCGGTGCCGCCTTGGGCTTCTCGTGCGCGGCCCGGTACCCGGCCCGGTAGACGGACTCGCTGGACCCCTCCCGTCGATCGCCGCCGATCGCGGAGGGCCAACCCGCGGTGAGGCCGTAGATGACCAGGACGTCGATGGCGATGACCACCACCGACCACAGCGGCATGGCGATCAGGAAGGCCAACTGGGCCAGGGCGTTCAACGAGGCGAGGACGATACCGAAGGCGCGTGCCCAGGTGCTGCCGGACAGGACCGCGAGTCCGGCGACGACCATCACCACACCCCACAGGCCGAGCAGGACGCCCCAGGCCTCGTATTCGAGGACCAGCATCTGTGCTTCGGCGGCCAGGTAGAAGTCGGGGGTGAACATAGCCGCGAGGCCCTGGATGACGTTGATGGCACCGATGACGATGAGCAGCGTAGCGACGAAGTACTGCCAACCGTTGGGCTGCGTCCGCATGGGTCTTCCTTACCGGCCGTCCGGCGGACCGATGGGTCCGGTGGGCACGGCCCCTCGGGTGTCGTGTGCGGGCGGGTCCGAACGCCGCTCCTACATGATCGGGGACCGCCGGTAAGGGCCAGGGAACAGGTTCTCCCCGATCCGGCAAACTCCCCAGTCGTGCCTGTGCCCCTCCCTTGGGGTGCGGGAGTGAGCGCGGCCGCGACTTCCATTGCGGCTAATAAGCCGGAAGAACGTATTTACGTAACAACGTATAAGCCTGTACGCTGGTGCCGTGTCAGAACGAACCATGGAAGCCCGCGTCGCCGCGCTGGAAGCCCGCGTCGCCGAGCTGGAACAGCATGCCGAGGAAGGTGGAACCGCGTCCGCCGAGACGGCTTACACGCAGCGCTTCTTCGCCCTGGAAGCGCTCAGGGAGCGCGCCCTCGAAGGCGGTGAGGTGGTCTACGCCGGGATCGCCCAGACCGGGGCCGGACCGGTCGAGTGGCAGTACGGTGCGTCCGTCGCCGAGATGGGCGGCCAGGACTGGTCGCTGATGGCCGGAAGCCTCGACGCGCTGGGAAACCCCGTCCGGCTCAGCATCCTCAGCGCGGTCTGGTCCGGGGTCGACACCGTCGCCCAGCTCAAGGAGCGCGCGGAGTTCGGCACCACCGGCCAGATCTACCACCACGTCAACCTGCTGGCCTCCGCGGGTTGGCTCAACACCCGCAAGCGGGGGCACTACCTCATCCCCTCGGAACGGGTGATCCCCCTGCTGGTGATCCTCACCGCCGCACGGGGTTCCTGACCACCGGAGAGAAGAGGACACCGTGCGGACCAGAACCCGGTCCCGAGTCATCGCCGCGACCACCGCCGCCGCCGTCCTGGCCGCGGGGTTCGCGGTTCGACCGCAACCCCCGGCCCTGTCCGCGGAGACCACCGGCGACCCCGGACTGGTCGAACGGGCCACCCCGCTCCTCGAAGCGGACCCGCGGGCCACCGCCGCCGTCGTGGAGGTCGACGGGGACCAGACCCGGGGCGCCTACTTCGGAGCGGGTGAGGAGACCGCCTACGAGCTCGCCTCGATCTCCAAGGCCATCACCGGCCTGCTCCTGGCCGACGCCGTCGAGCGCGGGGAGGTCACCGAGGACACCGAACTCGGCTCCCTCCTGGCCCTGGGGGACGCACCCGCGGCCTCCGTGACCTTGGCTGAGCTGTCCGGGCACCAGTCCGGACTCCCCAACAATCCACCAGAAGTGCTGACTGGGATCCGCATGTTCCTGGACAACATGCGCAACCGCCAGCCTTACTCCGCCGATCCCGACCAACTGGTCGAGATGGTGGCTGCCTCGGACCTTACAGACCGGGGCGAGTTCGAGTACTCCAACCTCGGGGTCTCCGCTCTCGGCCACGCCCTGGCCGCGGCCGCTGGAACCGATTACGAGACCCTTCTCCACCAGCGGATCCTCGACCCCCTGGCAATGGATCACACGGTCGTTCCCGCCGCTGCCGCGGACGTACCGGCCGAAGCTGCCACTGGGTACGGGCAGAACGGTCGCCCGTTCGCCCCTTGGGCCGATGCCGCCTGGGCCCCCGCGGGCGGGGTGTACTCCACCGGAGAGGACATGGGGCGCCTCGCCCGCGCCCTGCTGGCTGACGAGGCCCCAGGTCTGGACGCTCTGGAACCGCGCTGGGAGGACGCGGGCGACAGGGTCGGGCTGGGATGGTTCGTCACCGACCACGACGGCAACGAGGTGACCTGGCACAACGGATTGGGTCGCGGGTTCTCCGCCATGCTGGCCCTCGACCGGGAGGCCGACCGGGCGGTGATCGTCCTTTCGGACAGCCAGGTGCCGGTGGACCAGATCGCCCTGGACCTTCTGGAGGAAGCGTGATCGACATCTGGACCGGCCTGGCGATCTGGGCCCTCATGACAGTGCTGCTCGTGGTCAACGCCGGAGGCTTGGTGCGCTCCGCTCGGAGCGGGAGCGGAAAACACGCGTTCCTCGACCGCTGGGACGTCGTCGCCCATTCCGCCATCCTGTTCCTCCTGGTGGCCGTCACCCTGTTGCTCATGGTGTGGACGGTCGTCCCGCCCGCCCTGTGGTTCGTGAACGCGGCCGCGAGCGCGGTGGGCCTGGCCGCCGTCGCCGCCCGCTGGCCGGACCTGCCCTGGCGGGCGGACGACGACAAGTCGCGCACACGCGTGCGCTCCGCCCTGTTCAACTCGGCCCTGACCGTCGGCGCCGTCCTCTTCCTGACGGTCTGACCCGCGTGTCGGCGGCCGTCACTGGCCGGTGAGGCCCGTCGTGGCCACGCTGCGGACGATGTGCCGCTGGAACAGCAGGAACACGACGACCATCGGCGCCGCGGCGACCATCGACGAGGCCAGCTGTGCGGCGTAGAAGGTCCCGTAGGAGTCCAGGATGTTGGGGATGCCCACGGGTAGCGTCATCAGCGCCGGATCCGTCGTGACGATGAAGGGCCACAGGAAGTTGTTCCATGCCGAGATGAACACGAAGATCGCCGAGGCCGCGAGGATGGGCCGGGACAGCGGCAGGATGACCGTCGTGAACAGCCGCCAGTACGAGGCCCCGTCGATCCGCGCCGCCTCGTCCAGTTCGCGTGGTACGGCGTCGAAGAAGCGCTTGAGGATGAACACGATGATCGGCATCACCAGCTGTGGCAGGATCACCGCAGCGTAGGTGTCGACGAGGTCCAGCGCCACCATCTGCTGGAACAGCGGCACGATGAGCAGCTGCGGCGGCACCACGATCGCGGCGACGGTGAAGAACATCAGCGCCGTGCGGCCGCGGAACGCCATGCGGGACATCGCGAAGGCCGCCGGTGCCGCCACCGCGAGGGTGAAGACCGTGACCAGCACGGCGATGAGCAGGCTGTTGAACATCCACACCTGGACGTTGCCCGCGGCGAAGAGGTCGCGGTACTGCTCGAGGGTGAACCCCGACTCGGGGAGCAGGGTCAGCGGGAGCGCGATCGCGTCCTGCTCGGACTGGAACGAGGTGACCAGCGACCACAGCATGGGCAGCAGCCACAGAGCCGCGAGGAGGACCAGCACGGTGATGGCCGCGATCCTCGGTCCGAGCCCGCCGCCCAGGACCAGGTCGCGCTGCCTGGCGCGTTCGCGGGAGCGCTCGGCCCGTCGGCCCGAACGGGTGGTGGGGGTTTCCACGGTCATGTCAGGCCTTTCTCCGCGTCGTGAGCCATAGCTGGACGGCGGCGATGACGAGGACCAGCGCCAGGAAGAGGTAGGAGACGGCCGCGCTGTACCCGAACCGGTAGCCGGTGAACCCGACGTCGTAGATGTAGAGCAGCAGGGAACGGGTCGAGTCGCCCGGCCCGCCCATGGTCAACAGGTAGATCTGGTCGAAGACCTTCAACGAGGCCAGGACCTGCAAGAGCAGTACGACCACGGTGATGTTGCGCAGCTGGGGGACGATGACGTACCGCAGCCGGGCCCACGCGCCGGCGCCGTCCAGTGCTGCGGCCTCGTACAGGTGGTCCGGGATCGACTGGAGAGCGGCCAGGTACAGCAGGAAGTTGAAGCCGACGGTCCACCACACCGTGGTGAGGGCCACCGACCACATGGCCACGCCGTCGTCGGTCAGCCAGCCCAGACCCTCCGCCCCGAGGGCTCTGAGTACCTCGTTGAACAGGCCGAAGTCCTCGATGAAAAGGAAGTCCCACACCAGGGCGACGGTGGCCACCGGCAGCAGGAACGGCATGAAGAACGACAGGCGCCACACCCACTGCCCGGGCAGCCCTGTGTGCACCAGGACCGCCATGGCCAAGGCGACCGCGACCAAGGGGACCGTGGTGATCACGGTGAAGAAGACCGTGTTGCCCAGCGTCCGCCACACCATCGGATCGCCGAGCGCCTCAGCGTAGTTCTCCAGACCGACGAAGGCCCCTCCGGCACCGTTGAGCGCGATGTCGGTGAGGCTCATCCACAGGCCACTGAGCAGCGGCCACACCAGGAAGGCCGCGTACACGGCGAGGAAGGGCAGCAGGAAGGTCAGACTCGAGTCCGAGGCGCGCTGCCAGAACCTGCGCATGGGGCCGGGCGCGGGTCCCGGGGCGCTGCCGTCCGTACGGGGGCGGGTGGTGGTGTCGGCGGGCGCGCTCATGAGGAGCCCCCTTCCGAGGGGTTGGCTCTCGCCACCCAGGAGTCCAGTGCATCGCCGAGCTGGTCGACGGCGGCTTCGGGCCCCGCACCGGTGAGCGCCGTGCGCAGCGCCTCGCTCGTGTCCGTCTGGAACTGGGAACCCGCACCCGCGAACCAGACCTCCGGGTCGAGGACCGGCGCTTCACCAGCGGCCGCGTAGTCGGACTGCGGGGTGAGCGCCTGGTACTCGGCAGAATCCGCGACCGGGGTGTAGGCGGGCACGTGTCCTGCCTCGCCCCAGGTCAGGCTGTTGCGCACCATGAGGGCCACGAACTCGTGGGCGGCGCGCACCCGCTCGGGGTCGGGGTCGCTCTGCCGGGGCAGCACGAAGGCGTGGGAGTCGGCGTAACTGCCGGGCTGCTCGAAGACGGTGGGGAACGGTGCGGCGCCCAGGTTCTCGACGCTGTCCATCAGGTAGGGCAGCTCCCACTCGCCCACGATGATCATGCCGGACCGTCCGGAGCTGAAGCCCGCGAGAGCGCTCTGGTACGACTGGGTCGCCTCCGAGGTCTCGCCGTCGAGGAGCTCGGCGAGGAAGGTGTACACCCGCAGCGCCGCGTCGCGGTCGAACTCCGCGGGCCCGCCCTCCGGAAGGCTCATCGTCGCCCCGGTCTGGTCGTACAGGCTCCAGAACAGCCGCCACCCCTGGGCGTCGTCGTTGACGTGGCCGAAGGAGACGCCGCTGCCGCCGCCCGCTTCGGCGAGCGCCCGTGAGGCCTCGATGAACTCCTCGGGGGAGGAGAGCTCGCGCAGTTTGCCCTCGGAGTCGAGTAGTCCCGCCTGGTCGGCCATCTCCGTGTCGTAGAAGAGGATCATGGGATGGGTGTCCAGGGGGACCGCGTAGGCGGCGCCGCCGTGGATGCCGCGCTCCCACAGGTCGGGCACGAAGTCCTCGGGGGTGACCCCGAACTCGGCCAGCAGGTCCAGGTCGAAGGGGTCGAGCAGCCCGCCGGGGGCGTACCCGGGGAGCCGGGACAGGTGCATGATCGCGCTCTCGGGCGCGCGGCCGCCGACGGATGCCACCGCCAGCTTGGTGTAGTAGGGCGGGCCCCAGGCCAGGGTGCTGGGGGTGACGCTCAGGTGGGGTGCTTGTTCCCGCACGTCGGCGAGCATGCTCTCCAAACGGGCGCCGTCACCGCCTTGGAACAGGCTCCAGAAGCGCACTTCGGTGGAGTCGCGCGTGCCGCCGGGGGTACAGCCCAGGGCCGAGCCGCCCAGGGCGGCCGCACCGGCCCCGAGGAGCACCTGGCGCCGGGTCAGGGGGGATACGGATCCGGTGGATTTCCTGGATCCTCCGGGTGAAGGGGACATCGACGACCTCCTCGGTCGACTCTGCGCGCTGGGGCGCCGTGGGGGGGTGACCGCTGGGGGCGGCCGGGTGTTCCTCAGGGGCACGTGTGCCTCAGTAGCTTCAGGCGGGCCGGGGGCCGTCCTTCTCGAACGCGGCGGTCCGCCGCTGGGCAGCGGCGACACGAACCGTGTCGAGCTTCTCGCTCCGGTCGAACCGGTAGATGCCGTTGCGTTCCTGGAACACGTCGGTGAGCTGGGTGTAGCAGTAGCCGAACATGTTCGGGTCGTCGAGCAGCACGCCGGTCAGGCCTTCGAAACGGGTGTGGAACTCCTCCGGAGTGCCCGGGTCGCTGCCGTAGCCCCAGGAGTCGGTGCCGGAGGCCGTGTCGGGGTCCCAGCGGATGCCGCCGAACTCGCTGCAGAAGTAGGGCTGCCCGCGGTAGGGCACCGACCAGGGGCCGCCGCCGTCGCCGAGGTTGACGTAGGGGGAGTCCTCGTCCAGGCCGCGCATCTGCTCCCGGAACGCCTCGGGGTCCTGCTCGTAGCTGTGCGAGTCGTAGACGTCGGTCTCGGGAACACGGTGGGAGTACCCGGAGGCGTCGACCACGGGACGCGAGGGGTCGAGCGCCTTGGTGGCCAGGAACATCGCCCGGGTCACGTCGTCGAGCACGGTGACGCGGTCGTGCAGCTGCTGGAAGGTCTCGTTGAGGGGGCACCAGCCGACGATGCTGGGGTGGGAGTAGTCGCGTTCCACGGCCTCCAGCCACTGCGCCACGTAGGAGGGACCGGGCCGCTGGTTGTCCTGTGCGGCCGGGCCCGCGTCACCGCAGCCCCAGTCGCCGAACTCGCCCCACACCAGGTAACCGAGCCGGTCGGCGTGGTACAGGAAGCGCTCCTCGAAGACCTTCTGGTGCAGGCGTGCGCCGTTGAAACCGGCCCGCTGCCCCAGCTCGATGTCGCGTACGAGCGAAGCGTCGTCGGGCGCGGTCATCAGCCCGTCGGGGTAGTAGCCCTGGTCGAGGACGAGCCGCTGGAAGACGCGTTCACCGTTGATCAGTACGGACTTGCCCTGGACGGACACCGAGCGCAGCCCCGCGTACGACTCCGCGCTGTCCACGATCGAACCGTCGGAGTCGAGAAGTTCCAGGCGCAGTGTGTACAGGTGGGGGTCCCGCGGCGACCACGCCCGGCGTCTGCTCTCCGGGACGGTGAGGGTGGCGTGTGGTGCGGCGTCGCGGTCGGCGCGCGCTTCGGCCGCCGCGACCTCCCCGTCGCCGTCGGCGAGTACGGCGCGTACGCGCAGCCCTTCCCTCAGTCCGGACAGGGGCATCCGCACGTGAAAGACCCCGTTGGCCAGGTCGGGGGTGACGCGTGGGCGCCGCAGGTGCGTCTCGGGGACCGGTTCCATCCACACGGTCTGCCAGATCCCGGTGGTGCGCGTGTAGTGGCATCCGGAGTTGCCGTACCAAGTGGACTGCTTCCCGCGTGCCTGCGGGCCGTGGCGTGTGTCGCGTGCGCGCACCACCACGACGGCTTCCTCTCCGGGTTCGGCGACGCCGTGCAGGTCGGCGGTGAAGGGGGTGAAACCGCCGCGGTGGCGTGCGGCCTCGACGCCGTTGACCCACACGGTGGTGTCGTGGTCGACGGCCTGGAAGTGCAGCAGGGTGCGCCGCCCGGCCCAGGAGCGGGGGATGCGCACGGTGCGCCGGTACCAGACCGCTTCCATGAAGTCGGTGTCGCCCACGCCGGAGAGCTCCGATTCCGGGCAGAAGGGGACGGTGATGCTGCCGGACAGGTCCGCGTCGCGCAGCCCCCGTTCCAGGCCGCTGTCGGCCCGGTCGATCTCGAACTGCCAGGTGCCGTTCAGGCACAGCCATTCGGTGCGGGTGAACTGCGGCCGGGGGTACTCGGGGCGCGGGGTCTCGGAGCGCTGGTTCGCGGTGGTCCCGTCGCCGGGCGTCATGGGCGTCTGCACGTGGTTTCCCCTCGTCGAAGGTGACAGCCGACGGTGTGAGCAGGGTCACTAGGGGCCCATATGAGCACATTCTTACATCGATGTAAATACCGTGGACCACTGGCTACGGTGCGAAGTGTGGGTGTTGCGGGGGGAGTGTTTTCCAACGTGAGTAACGAGCCGGGCCAAGCTCGGGGGTGAGCTCGGGGCAGGGCGGGGTGTGCTGCGCGCCGGGGTCAGGGTCCGGAAGCGGTCCGGGGGTGCGCGACGTGAAGCGCCGGGGTCATCGTGTGCCGCCGCGCAAGAAACTTCTCAAAAGCCCGATTTCGCCCTTCAGGGTTCTGAGGTAATAAAACGTGCCATGTCATTGCATAGGATATTTTAAATAGTGCGCGAAAGCTGTTTTTGTGCTGGCGGGAGTGGGTGCGTGCCAAGAATGCCCCCACTCTTGACGTGCGTGGGCTAACGTGAAATCCAACCGCTTTGGAAACCCCCTTATCCGGGCTTCCGGGTTGATTTCCCCTGCCCGCGCCACGGGCCGGTGGGACGGCAACGGCTCCTCCAGCCGCACGCCTCCGTTCGCACGCACGCCGCGAGGAATCCAACCATGGCAGCACACCCGTCCGACCGGAATCGCAGCCGCCTGCGCCCCGGACAACAGGCTCTCGTCGCACTCCTGGTCGCCTCCGCGCTGACCGCCCCCGCCTGGTCCTGGACGGTGATCGAGAGCCCAGACGCGTCCCGCCCGGCCATCGCCCTGATCGGCGGCGTCTCCGGGATCCTGTTGTGCGCCGCTCTGGCCCTGGCGGCGTACCACGCTGCCGCAGCACGCAACGCCCGAGACCACGGGACCCGGGTCAGCGGCGGAGCACGCACCCTGGAAGCTGAGGCGGGCTGGGCCGTGGACGTACTCCTGCCCGCCGTCGCCCACGCCACCCGGGAGGGGCGATCGGTCCAGGAGGTGCTCGACGAGCACCTCCGGCCCACCCACCCGACCGTCGACCGGCTCGCCCGAGCCGTCACCACCCAGGTCGCCAGCGCCGAACGCCGCGCCGCCGAAGACCGCGCCACCCGCGTGGAAATCGAGGAAGAGGTCACCGACCTGGCCGACGCGGGGCTGCCCAGGATCATCCGCCGGATCCACGAGGACCGCCCCACCGCCGCCGAATCCCTGAACCGCGAGTTCCACGACATCCACGAACCCGTTGCGCACCTGCGCGGACGCATCCTGGACGAGATCCTGGCCGCCGAACGCCGCACCGCCACCGCCCTGGCCTCGGCCGCCTCCTCAGGCGCACGGATCCAGGCACACCTGACCACCCTGCTCGCCCAACTACGCGAACTCCAGGACCGCTACGGCGACCGGTCCGACATCTTCAGCGACCTCCTGCTGGTCGACCACAACGTCTCCCGGACCGGCCGCCTCGCCGACAAGTTCGTCGTCCTGGCCCATGGCCGCTCCGGGCGGCGCTGGACCCGCCCCATCATCATGGAGAGCATCCTGCGCGGCGCGATGGGACGGATCACCGCCTACCGGCGTGTGCGCCTGCACTTCACCAGCCGGGTGGCGGTGGTCGGGTACGCGGCCGAGGGCGTCATGCAGGCGCTGGCCGAGCTCATGGACAACGCCGCCAACTTCTCCGCGCACGGGACAGACGTCCACGTCTACGTCGAGGAGGAGGACACCGGGGTCGCCATCACCGTCGAGGACAGCGGTCTGGGCATGCGCCACCGTGAGCGCAGGGTCGCCGAGAGCGTGATCACAGAACCGCGCGACCTGTCCACCCTTCCCGGCAGTAAGACGGGCCTGGCCGTCGTGGGCTGTCTGGCCGACAAGTACGGCCTCACGGTGAGCTTCCGCCCGTCGGCCAGGGGAGGCATCGGCGTGGTCGTCCTCATCCCGCCGAACCTGCTCACCGAGCCCCGGATGCCCAAGCGCCGGCCTCGAGCGGCCGGTGAGTCCTCTGCCGCCGGGGGTGTTTCAGGGGCTGCCGCCGGGGTGCCCGTGTCGGCGGGGGAGGCCCTGGCCGTGACCGGTGAGTCCGAGCCTCCGGCCGTGACCGGTGAGTCCGGGGTCCCGGCAGCGGCCGATGCGTCCGCGGCCGCAGCGCCGACCGACGATCACCGTCCGCCCCTGCCCCGGCGCGACGGAACCCGGACCGCCACGGGACCCCAGCAGAACCCCGGCCTTCCCACTGACGCGGGCACCCAGGTCACCTCAGGTGGCGGTACCCACGGCAACGACGGCGGTGACGGGGCCGCCACCGGTGAGGACGCCTCCACCGGCACCGTCAAGAAGCCCGTCAACCTCCCCCGGCGCCGCCGCGGCCACACCCTGGCCGAGGCGGTCCGGGAGAACCCCGAACAGCTCTTCCCCACGAAGCGCACTCCCCTCGAATCCCGTGCGCGGGAGCAGGCCCCCACCCGGTTCGCCGCTTTCCGGGAGCCCGGTGGTGAGCCCGAGGAGATCTCCGGGGAGAGCGATTGACGGATACGGCTTCGCCCGCGCACAGACGGACACCTGACCGAAGAGGAACGGAGGGAGGGGCACCAGGACGTTCCGAGTCCGGACCGCTGCCCCGCGCGACCATGACCACAACGGACCCCAGCCTCGACTGGCTACTGGAGAACCTGCGACACAGGGCACCGGGTATCCGGCACGTCCTCGTGTTGTCCAGGGACGGACTCAAGATGTGCCACACCGCCGAACTGGGCGTGGACCGGGCCGACCAGCTCGCCGCGATCTGCGCCGGGGTCCAGAGCCTCTCGCTCAGCGCCTCCGCCGAGTTCGGTGACGGAACCGGCGCCGGACAGGCCATGCTCGAGTACGGCGGCGGGCTCCTGCTCATCGTCGGAGCCGGAGAAGGAGCCCACCTCGCCGTCGTCGCCGGATACGAGGCCGACGTCGGCCAGGTCGGCCACCGTATGAACGAGCTGGTCGACCAGATCGGGGGCCACCTGACGGCCGCTCCCCGACGCGGCGGCCCCGGGGCGGACCAGTCGCGATGAGCGCGGACCCCCTGAACCGGGAGGCTCCGGACCGGCTGTACACGGTCACCGGCGGCCGTGGCGGAACCGACGAGTCCTCCCTCGACTCGGTCGCCCTCGTCGTGGCCGAATCCGATCCCGCGTCGGGCATGCAGTCCGAGCACGCCGACATCCTCCGGCAGTGCACCCGTCCGACGGCCGTGGTGGAGATCTCCGCCGAACTCGGGCTCCCGGTGAGCGTCGTGCGGATCCTCCTCGTCGACCTGCTGGACACCGGGGCGGTGAGCGCCCGGCATCCCGTACCCTCCACCCCCGAGGAGGGGCCACGACACGACCCCGACACCCTGAAGCAGGTGCTCCTTGCCCTCCAACGCCTCTGAACAGACGACCCGGATAGCCGCGGCGACTGCGACGGCCGGGGCGGCGGCCACGGGGCGGCCTCCCCTCGCCAGCACCGCGAGCAGCGCGCTCAAGATCGTCATCGTGGGCGGGTTCGGTGTGGGAAAGACGACCATGGTCGGTTCGGTCAGCGAAATGCGCCCGCTGAGCACCGAGGAGATCATGACCCAGGCCAGCGCGGAGACCGACGACCTCACCGCGGTCCGGGACAAACGCACCACGACCGCCGCCTTCGACTTCGGTCGGATCACGGTGGACGCCACCCGTGTCCTCTACCTCTTCGGAGCACCCGGCCAGAAGCGCTTCTGGTTCCTGTGGGAGCAGCTCTTCACCGGAAGCCTCGGCGCGGTCGTCCTGGTCGACACCGACAGGGTGGAGGACTCCTGGTACGCCATCGACCGCCTCGAACACCACCGGACACCGTTCATCGTGGCGGTCAACCGTTTCGGTCCCGGACCCAGCCTGGAAGAGGTCCGGGGCGCCTTGGACCTGTCCAACGACGTCCCCCTGCTGGAGTGCGACGCGCGCCGCCGCGAGTCCAGCCGCGACATCCTCATCGCCCTCGTCCACCACTTGGCCAGGCGCCGTCCGCCGGGGCCTGCGGGTGGGGAACCGGCCGCGAGGGAGTCGGCCACAGGCGAGCCGACGGCGGCCCAGCCCTTGCCCACGAAGGAGTCACCTTGAACAGCACCTCGGGAGCCCAGGGGCCGGTCGCGGCCGACGGGGCGCTCCGCCCGCACCTCGATTCGGGACCCGCGCCCGCGCCCCTGTCGCCGGACCACCGGCAGGCCATGCGCTTCTACGGTCCCGACATCGCCAGGGACCCGGTGTCCCTGTACGAGGAGATGCGGCGCCTCTACGGCCCGGTCGCCCCCATCCTGCTCGACGGCGACATCCCCGCGTGGTTCGTGCTCGGCTACCGGGAACTGCACCACGTCACCGGCAGGCCTGCGTGGTTCGCCCGCGACTGCCGCCGCTGGAACATGTGGGACCACATCGACGACGCCTGGCCGCTGATGCCGTACGTCATGTGGACCCCCTCGGTGATGTTCGCCGAGGGGGCCGAGCACCAGAGGCGGGCAGGGGCGATCGGCGACGCCCTCGACGCCACCGACCGCGCGGACCTGCGGCTGCTGTGCCAGCAGGTCGCCGACGGGCTCATCGACCAGTTCGCCGGGGACGGACAGGCCGACCTGGTCAGCCAGTACGCCCACCAGATCCCGGCGGGCGTCATCGCCCGCCTCTACGGGTTGTCGGGGCAGGAGGTCCCCGGCATGGTCCGGGACAACCTCATATCCTTGGACGTCACGGCCGAAGCCGCCGCGGCCCATCAGCGGGTGCAGGCCACGATGCGGCGGATCGTCACCGAGCGCAGGGCCCACCCGCGCGACGACGTCCCCTCCCGGCTGCTCCTCCACCCGGCCGGGCTCACCGACGACGAGGTGGTCATCGACCTGCTCGTCATCATGTCGGCCGCCCAGGCACCGACTGGCAACTGGATCGGCAACACGCTCCGCCTCATGCTCCTCGACGACGGGTTCTCCCTCACCCTGCAAGGCGGGCGCAGCAGCTCCGGTGAAGCGCTCAACGAGGTCCTCTGGAAGAACACCCCCACCCAGAACTTCATCGGCCGGTGGGCGGTCCAGTCCTGTGAACTGGGTGGCCGGCTGATCCAGCAGGGCGACCTGTTGGTGCTGGGGCTGGCCGCGGCCAACTGCGACCCGAGGCTGAACACCGGGGACCTCGGTATCCACGCCACCAATCAGGCCCAGATGTCGTTCGGCCACGGCGAGCACGGGTGCCCGTTTCCAGCCCCTGAGGTCGCGGAGCTGATCGCCCGCACGGCCGTGGAGTCGCTGTTGGACCGGTTGCCGGACGTACGGATGGGTGTGGAACCGGAGCAGCTGAGGTGGCGGCCGTCGGTCTGGATGCGCGGGTTGTTCGAGCTGCCCGCGCGGTTCAGTCCGATTGTCGTGTAGGGGTTGAGGTCCCAGGCACCGGACCCCGAACCCCCAAGACCCCGGGCCTCCGAGTCAGGGCGCGCTGCGCGGACGGGGGACCGGGGTGAACACCAACGGCAGCTCGCGCAGGCCCCGGGTGAACAGGCCCTGCTCGACGAGCTCGGTGTCCTCGGCCAGGCGCATGTCCGGCATGGCGTCGAGCAGGTCGTCGACCGCCACCCGGACCTCGGCCTCGGCCAGCAGTGCGCCGACGCAGAAGTGTCGGCCCAACGCGAAGGAGAGGTGTTCGGCCGCGGCGGAGAACGACGTGGTGCCGGAGAGTTCCTCGCGGAACAGGTCGAAGCTCTCGGGGTGCGAGAAGCGAGCGGGGTCCCGGTTGGCCGCCCCGATCAGGCAAGTGACCGTTGAACCGGCGGGAACCCGGCCGCCCGCGATCTCCACGTCGCGCACGGGCTGACGCATGATCATCTGCACGGGCGGGGTGAAGCGCAACGACTCGGCGAGGGCACGGGGCACGAGGGAGCGGTCGGCGCGCACCGCGTCGAGCTGCTCGGGGTGTGCCAGGAGGTTCGCGAACAGGCCGGCCAGGGCCTTGTCGGTGGTCTCCCCGCCGGCGGCCAGGAGGAGGCTGACGAACGCCTTGATCTCCTCGTCGGTCATCCGGGTACCGTCCACCTCCGCGAGGCAGAGGGTCGAGAGAAGGTCGTCGCCGGGGTTCTCGCGGCGCTCACGGATGATCGGGAGCATGTAGGCCGCGAGCTCCTCGCTCGTGCGCAGACCGGCGGCGTTGACCTCCGGGTCCTGGGTGAGGTTGCCGAGGAAGGCGATGATCGCGGTGTACCAGTCATGGAAGCGGTCGTGGTCGGACTGGTCCAAGCCGAGCATGTCCACGATGACGTTGATCGGGAACCGTGTCGCGTACTGGGAGACGAGGTCCACGCGGCCGTCGAGCCGGAAGGACTCCACCAGTGCCCGGCTGTTCCGTTCGATCACGGGCTGGAAGCGTTCGCGCAGGTCCCGGCCTCGGAAGGCGGGAGCGACGAGGGCGCGGCGCACGGCGTGGTCGCGGCCGTCGAGTTGGAGGATGGTGCGCCCGTGGACCGGTTCCAGCTGCCAGCTGTAGTTGTCCGTGGAGAAGTCCCCGTCCTTGAAGGCGCGGCGTACGTCCGCGTACCTGGAGATGACGTAGCTTCCGGTGGGCTCGTGCCAGTGCAGCGGGTCGTGCTCGCGGAGGAGTTGGTAGGCGGGGTAGGGGTCGGCGAGGAACTCGGGTGAGAGCAGATCCGGGATGTCGTGGGCGGTGGTCACACGATCACGCTCCTGGTCGCGGGCCGCAGATCGGGGGCCTTAACGCACGGTGCCCCCACTGAACGTCGGGAGGCCCACAGTAGGTAGGCGCCCTCTCACAATCCACCCCCAGGTCAAATATCCAGCAGAATCAAGGCGAAAAGGGTGATACGTCCGCTTTTTTCTGTCCGGAAGTCCGTGCCCGGGAAGGAATTCGGGTGTCCGTGGAAGTTCCCGCAGCGCCCCAGGGCCCGTGGCGCCTCCTTGGCCACTTGGGGCTGGGGCTACCGGGGCCCGGGTGAGCACAGGAGGCGCCAGGGGGAGTCGGGGAGGCTGTGTCCCTGGTCGGGGAGGGCGCACAGGGTTCCGGAAGGGCGGTACGGGGTGGTTGAGGTGATGACGCGCCGTTCGGCGTTCAGGAGGACGACTTCGTAGTCCAGGCTGATGAGTACGGGTAGCAGGCGGGATTCCAGGTGGGCGGCGAGTATGTCGGCTCCTACTACGCCGAGGAAGCTCTCTTGCGAGTACACGGGGACGGTGAAGGTGAGGATGTAGCTGTCGGTGCCGCCGAAGTCCACGTGTGGGCCGGTGATGTGGCGGCGGCCCGTTGTGCGGGGTTCACGGAACCATTCGGCGCAGGCGTAGTCGTAGAAATCGAGGCTCTCGGGGTTGAGGTCGACGTCGAGGAAGACCGGATCGGGTCGGCCGGACCACCATTCGAGCCTGCGGGGCTGGTCGGCGAGGAGGCCGGGGGCGATGATGGCGCCCGCGCCGATGACGAGTTCTTGGCTGCTGAGCCAGTCGACCACTCTGGGGCGGATGCTGGCCAGGTCCTTGCAGGTCAGCTGATGGTCGGCGGAGCGGTGGCACGTGATGAGGTCCTGCCGGAGGGACTCCAGCGGGGTGAAGACGTCCTCGATGATCTCGGCGATCCAGGTGACGATGTCAGCGGGATGGGGGTCTGCGGGCTGAGGCGCGGTCATCGGGCTCCCTCCCTCGGGCGTGGTCCACCTTTCTTTTTCATAGCTCCGGACAGGCGGAAACACCACCCCTTGTAGGTCAGCTTCTGGCTTTGACCAGGTTGAAGTGGATTTCGATGAGCCCTTGGGTAAGCGCTTCGACGTGTTGTTCGGTGAGTTCGCGGGCGCGTGTGCCGTCGTGGGCCTCGATGGCGTCGGTGACCGCTTGGTGGGTGTCCACTGTTTCCCCGTGGGTGCGGGCCGTGTGGTTCGGGACCCAGGCGAGTGCTCCGACTTCGGCTTGGACGTCGAATTCCTGGCTGGTCAGGCGCACGGACTGGGCTGTGGCGGCGACCTCGATGTGGAATCGGCCGGCGAGCCGTTGCTGGGTGCCGGGGGCGCTGGCCTCGGCGAGGCGGCACACGATGTCTCGGAGGCGTGTGACGTGGTCCGCGGAGGCGCGTTCGGCTGCCAGGCGCGCGGCGGTTCCCGAGATGGCGGCGTGGTAGTCGCCGAGCTCGCGCAGGTCGGGGGTGGCCATCTCCAGGAGGCGGGCCAAGGCGCGGTCCCCGAGGATCTCGGCGGAGGCGCGGGCGAAGCTGCCGCCGCCGCGGCCCCTGCGGGTCTCGACGAGTCCTTGGCCGCGCAGGCTGGAGAGTGCGTCGCGCAGGGTCACGGTGGACACGTTGAGCGCGGTGGCCATGTCCGACTCTGAGGGAAGCTGCTCGCCGTCGGCGATCAATCCCAGGGAGATCGCCTTGGCGAGCCTGCGGGCCACCGCCTCGCCGCGTCCCGTGCCGTCGTCGAGCGGGGCGAAGACTACTCGTCGGGCGGATGTGGAGAGTCGGCTCACCAGACCAGCTTTCTTCTCGTGGTGGAGGTATCCAGTCTGCCTTGAAGGTCGTGTGATGCGGGACACACATGGGTAGTGAACCTGTGAAATATAAAGTCATAGGTTTTAACCTGCCGGGAGTCCCCATGGTTGACCCTCACTCTGGTCCGCACACACCCGGTGCCCAGCCGCTGCCGATGATCCCGGTCGAGGACGTCGTGGTGCCCGAGCCCCGTTCAGCCGAACGGGACGAGAGGACACGGGAGTTCGTCGAGGAGTGGCGCGACGCCTCCTACAACTGCTTCTCCTCCGGGCACAAGTTCTGCCGGGAGGTCTGCCCGGTCATGCAGGTCACGCGCAACGAGTCGTGGACCCCGACCGCCTTCCACGCCAATGTCGTGGCGATGGAGAAGGGCGAGATGGACGTCGCCGACATCGCCTCGGACTACGTGAACTGCACCCAGTGCGGCGCTTGTGAGCTGCGCTGTCCCAACACCCTCTTCACCGGGGACTTCTACCGGTTCCGCACCCGGACCGTGGACGTGGTCAAGGCAGTGCGCTCCTTCGCTGTGGAGAGCGGAGTACACCAGCCCGAGTGGCGGACCTGGAACCAGCGCACTGACGAGCGCACCCACGAACCCGTCCTCGGCGACAACGCCGTCAGCCAGGAGCGCGTACGCGACTGGGCCGACGGCCTCGACCTGCCGATCGGCGGCGAGACCATCCTCTTCGTCGACTGCGAGGCCGCCTTCTACCGGACCTCGGTGCCGCGGGCCGCCGCGCAGCTGCTGCAAGCGGCGGGCGTGGAGTTCGGGCTGATGGGGGAGCAGTGGTGCTGCGGCGGCCCCGCCGCTGAGATGGGCTACCGGGAGCAGGCCCAGCGCTTCGCCCGGCACAACCTGGACGACTGGCGCGCCCACGGGGTCAAGCGGGTGCTCGTCCTGGACCCGCATGACTACATCACCTTCACGGAGGACTACCCGGCCTACTTCGGCGAAGAGTACGACATCGAAGTCGTCCTGCTCGTGGAGCTGTTCGCCGAACTGCTCCGGAACGGCCGGTTGACACCCACCGTGCCGATCGAGCGCAGCATCACTTACCACGACCCCTGTCGGCTCAACAAGCGCAAGGGCGTGTGGGCCGAGCCCCGCGAGATCCTGCGCGCCATCCCCGGCCTGGAGTTCAACGACGTCGACCGGGTGACCCAGTGGTCCTACTGCTCCGGAGGCGGGGGAGGGCTTCCTGTGGAGAAACCCGAGCTGACCGCCGCGATCAGCGCCCGGAGGCTGGACCAAGCAGCCGAGCTGGAGGTCGACACCCTCGTCAGCGCCTGCCCGTGGTCGGAGCGCCCCCTTGGCGAGGCCGGACGGGAGCGCGATATCGACGTGGTCGACATCCACGAGCTGCTCGCCGAATCCGTCGGTATCACCGTCGGCGGCAGCCGCGGGGGAGGCGACTCATGAGCACCATGACCGAGGAGACCCTCGCACCCGTCATCGAGGCCCTGCACCGGGTCCTGCGCGACGACCAGGTCCTCACCAGCCGACCCGACCGGTTCAACCGGGCCAGGGTTCCGGCGCCCTTCCCAGTCCACCGCTGGGCCGAACGCCTGCCCGATCTCGCCGTCCTGCCGGAGAGCACCGAGGACGTCGTCGAGGTCGTCAAGCTCGCCAACCACTTCCTGATCCCCGTCGTGCCGAGGGATGGCGGCACCGGGCTGACCGACGGCGCCGTGCCCGCGCGCGGGGGCATCGTCATCGACGTCAAGCGGATGAACGGCATCCACGAGATCGACCCGGAGAACCGCACCTGCACCGTGGGCACCGGCATCAGCATGCTCAAACTCAACGAGGAGCTCGCGCGGTACGGTCTGATCTACCCCGACGACCCCGCGTCCTACCCGTGCTCCCTGGTCGGCGGGCGGATCGGTACGAGCGGCTGGTCGCTGATCGGGTCGCGCTACGGACACACCCGCGACCTCGTGCTCAGCTTCGACCACGTGCTCCCTACGGGTGAGGTCATGCACGTGGGCGACGGGGCGGGCGGCAAGATCAGCAAGAGCTCCAGCGGCTACCACCTCAAGCACCTGTTCATGGGCCACCAGGGCACGCTCGGGGTCGCGACCAGGGCCACCTTGAAACTCCACCCGAAACCCGAGGCGGAGTTCTCGCCGTTCTTCGCCTTCAGCGACTACGACAGCGCCTACAAGTGTGTCGGCGCCCTGGCCCGTGCGGGGGTCGCCACCTTCGCCGGAGCGGTCCTGTTCGACGAGTGGAAGGTCGCCTACCTGCGCCGCGACGACGAGGCCTACATCCCGCAGCCCGCCGACGTCCGTGCCTTGGCGTGCGGAGTGCTCTACGGGAACGAGGACGAGGTACGCGTCGGCGCACGCCGACTGATGCGCATCGCCCGCGACCACGGCGCCCGCTACCTCGGTGACGAGATCTCCGAGGGCGACTGGGCGGCCCGCCACGACCGCTACGCCACGCCCCTGCACGGGCGCACCCGTTCGGGCCAGGTCATCCCGATGAGCTGGCACTGCGAAGACGCCGCCGTCAACTACACGAATCTGCCCCAGGTCACGCGGGAGTGGCACGCCATCATCGCCGAGCTGCGTTCGCGCACCGACGTCTTCGACGACTGGGGCACCTTCTGCTACACCAGCGGTCCCACCGGCGTCGACTACCTCACCGAGATCGACGTGGGCATCTGGGAGCAGCAGCTCAACGACCGGGCCTGGGAGATGTGGGTCAAGGCCAAGCGGGACATCGCCGCCGTCGCGCTCCGGTACGGCGGATCCATCAGTGCCTGCCACGGGTCCTGCCGCGAGGGCGAGGTCGACCTGGTCCCCGAGGAACTGGGTCGCGGGTTCGACGTGATGCTCGACGTCAAACGCTCCCTGGACCCCAACAACATCATGAACCCCGGCAAGTACCTGCTGGACCGGGCCTACACCGACCAGGGAGGTCACCGATGAGCGCGGAGAACGGGGCGGCCCGGCCGTTCCGGTACGCCGAACAGTTCACCCCGCCCGAGGCCGAGCGGGCCAGCGAGGTCGCCGTCACCCGGTTCGAGGACCTCTTCGAGGTCGATCCGCGGCTGATGGACGAGTGGGTGGTGCAGCAGACCTTCCCCAACTGGGACACGCTGCGGATCATGCGGGCCCGCGGCGACCACTTGGAGTGGATGCACCGCCACTTCGCCGGAACCGTCGTGTCCGGCTCACAGGTCCTGGCCGAGATCGACGAGTGACCACGGGCCCAAAGAAGGGCAGACGAGGAGGAACCGATGCCGGGAGAACCCCAGATACTGGAGAACTTCGTCGGCGGGGCCCCGCGCCCCGCGGTGGGGGAGCGCACCTACGACCTGGTCGACCCGGTCACCGAGCAGGTCTTCGCACGCGCACCGCTGTCCGGACCCGAGGATGTGGACGTGGCCGTGCGGATCGCGGCGGAGGCATTCGACCGGTGGCGGGACAGCACACCGGCCGAACGCCAGCTCGCCCTGTTCCGGATCGCGGAGGACATCGAGCGGCGCGCGGAGGAGTTCGTGCGCGCGGAGTCGCGCAACACCGGTAAACCCGTCGGCCTCACCCTTGAGGAAGAGATCCCGATGGTCCTGGACGCCGTCCGGTTCTTCGCCGGCGCCGCGCGCAACCTGGAGGGCCGTTCCGCCGGCGAGTACATGGCCGGGTTCACCTCCTGGGTCCGCCGCGAGCCCGTCGGGGTGTGCGCCCAGGTCACACCGTGGAACTACCCGATGCTGATGGCGGTGTGGAAGTGGGCACCCGCGATCGCCGCGGGCAACACGGTGGTGCTCAAACCCTCCGACACCACGCCCCTGTCCACCCTGCTCAGCGCCGAGGTCATGGCCGAGCACCTGCCTCCGGGCGTGTTCAACGTGGTCTGCGGAGACCGCGACACGGGCCGGGAGCTGGTGGCCCACCCCGTGCCGGAGATGGTGTCCATCACCGGCAGCGTCCGCGCGGGCCGGGAGGTCGCCCAGGCCGCAGGGGCAGACCTCAAACGCACCCACCTGGAACTGGGCGGCAAGGCGCCGGTGATCGTGTTCGACGACGCCGACCCGGCCGCGGCAGCGGAGGCGATCGCGGAGGCCGGTTTCTTCAACGCCGGGCAGGACTGCACCGCGGCCACCCGGATCCTGGCCGGGCCCGGGGTGCACGACGACTTCCTCGGTGAGCTCGCCGAACAGGCCAAGCAGACCCGGACCGGGCCGCCGGACCAGGACGTCGCGTTCGGGCCGCTGAACAACGCCGCGCAGTTCCAGCGGGTCTCGGGGTTCGTGGACCGCCTGCCCGGTCACGCCGAGGTGCTGGCGGGCGGACGGCGGGCCCGCGACCCCGGCTACTTCTACGACCCCACCGTCGTGGGCGGACTGCTCCAGGACGACGAGATCATCCAGAACGAGGTGTTCGGGCCGGTCATCACGGTGCAGCGGTTCAGCGACGAGGACCAGGCGGTGGCCTGGGCCAACGGGGTCGACTACGGTCTCGCCTCCAGTGTCTGGACCCGCGACCACGGGCGCGCGCTGCGCGTCTCGCGCCGACTCGACTTCGGCTGTGTGTGGATCAACTGCCACATCCCGCTGATCGCCGAAATGCCGCACGGCGGCTTCAAGAACTCGGGGCACGGCAAGGACATGTCCCAGTACGGATTCGAGGACTACACCCGCGTGAAGCACGTCATGAGCAGCCTGGACGGCTAGGAACGAGCTTCAGCGCCCGGATGCCCCGGGAGGGCGAACGCCATGAGATTCAGCTACGTGATGCTTCCCGACTACCCGCTGGCCGACTCGCTGGAATCGATCCGGCTCGCCGACGAACTGGGCTTCTACGCCTGTTACGCGGCTGACGAGACCTGGCACAAGGACCTGTGGCTGCTGTTCGCCGCGGCCGCGGGCCAGACCGACACCATCCGCTTCGGGCCGAGTGTGTCCTCGGTGGTGCTGCGCGAGCCCACTCTGATCGCGCAGGCCGTGGCGACGCTGGACGAACTCTCCGGCGGGCGCGCGGAGGCCGTGCTCTCCAGCGGCAACTTCGGGCTGCTCGCCCAGTACGGCATCGACTGGGCCCGCAACCGCCCGCTCTCCCGGGTCAAGGAAGGGCTGGGGGTGATGCGCACCTTCCTCGACGACGGGGTCATCACCTTCGACGGCGACTTCTTCACCTACAACGGGCTGTTCACCTTCGCGCGCCCGGTGCAGGACCGCGTGCCGCTCAAGCTGGGCGCCATGCGCGGGCCGAAGTCCTTCCAGGCCGCGGGGGAGCTGTCCGACGGCTGCCACCACGCCCTGAGCTATACCAGGGAGGCCTACGACTACGCGATCGAGAACATCAGGATCGGTGCCGAGCGCGCCGGAAAGGACTGGAAGGGCCTGGACATCGGCGCCTGGGTGGTCTTCGCGACCGGGCCGGACTCGGCGGCGGCCAAGGACGCGGCGCGCAGCATGGTGGGTATCTACGCCTCGTCGATGCCCGAGGAGCAGCTGCGCCGCAACGGAGTCGAACCGGCCGAGGTCAAGCCCATCATCGACGCCATCGGTGCCGGAGACCTGGCCCGGGGGGTCGAGCTGACCACACCCGACCTCGCAGAGCGCCTCTCCGTGGCCGGAACACCGGAGGAGTGCGCGGCCAAGCTCGCCGACAACATCGCCCCGAGCGGGGTCAACCACATGATCCTGGCCGTCACGGACCGGGCGCTGGTCAAGGCCTTCACCGGCCGCGACCTGGAGGGTGCAGCGGACGTCAACACCCAGCTGCGCCTGGTACACGACCAGATCATGCCCCGGTTCGCCTGAGCCGGTCGTGTCGCGGCTTGACCGGTGCCCCGGCAGCCTTCCGCCGGGGCACCGCTGATGGGATGGGTGGCGCCCGCCGTTCCTCGGAGGCGGGCGCCCGGTAGCCTCGTCGCTGGTCAACCGTGGACTGAGCGGGAGTGATCCCGTGCGGCCGCGAGCCCCGAACAACTGGAAGGCAGCCCCATGAGCGAGGACCTGTCCGTGCACATCGACGGCCACGTCGGTGTCCTGGAGATCCGCCGCCCGCCACACAACCACTTCGACCTCGAGGTCCTCACGGAACTGGCCGACACGGCCGAGGAACTCGCGGGTCCAAAGGGTTGCCGGGCCTTGGTCCTGTGCTCGGAGGGCAAGAACTTCTGCGCCGGGGTGGACTTCGCCGCGGGCGGGGTCGGCGAGCAGCCGGTCCGGACCCTCAGCGCCATCTACGGGCAAGGGCTGCGCCTGTTCTCCCTGCCGGTACCCGTGGTCGCCGCGGTGCAGGGCGCGGCCGTGGGCGGAGGACTCGGACTGGCGTGCGCGGCGGACTTCCGGGTCGCCGCGCCCTCCTCGCGGTTTCACGCCAACTTCGGGCTCCTGGGCCTGCACCAGGGGTTCGGTCTGACCGCATCCCTGCCCCGCATCGTCGGCGGCCAGAAGGCAGCCGACATGCTCTACACCGCCCGGAGGGTCACCGGAGCCGAAGCCCACGCGGCGGGCCTGGCCGACCTGCTGGTGGGAGAGGACCACATCCGCGCGGAGGCCGTGGGCTACGCACGCGAGATCGCCGCCTCCGCCCCGCTGGCGGTGCGTTCGATGAAGGGGACGATGCGCGCCGACCTGCTGGCGGCCCTCCCCGCGGCTCTGGAGCGGGAGGTCGTCGAACAGACCAAGCTGCTCGGCACCAAGGACAACGAGGCCGGGGTCACCGCCTCCCTCGACCGCACCAAGCCGACCTTCACGGGTGAGTAGGCGGATCTCCTTCCCTTGACGCCTTGTACTCCTGGAAGACCTCTTCGAGTCGTTGCACGATGAACGTGTAGTAGGCGTGCATGTCGTCGACCCTGCGACGCTGTTCCTCGGCCATCTCCCCAGACCGGTCCGCCATGCCCTGCGCCACCTCGAGTAGCTGGGCCGCCTGGTGGACCTGGTGTTCGAGGCATCCCACCCAGGCGTCCTCACGCCAGCGGTAGGCGAACTGTCGGCTACCGGGCGCCTTGAACCGTTCGACGGTGCCGTTGGTGATCAGGAGGCGGGTGGTCTCCGATACCGAACCCTTGCTGGCGCCGAGTGACTCCTGGAGTTCGCTCAGCGTGAGGGGCCCCTTGCTCATCATCAGAACCCCGGCGGCGCGGCCGGCCATCGGAGGCCACCCCATCACCCCGCTGATGGAGGCGCCGAACTCGTCGATCAGCGGGTCGTCCCCCCGATCGGCGCCGTCGGTCTCGAAGGGCATGCTGGGACCTCCTGTGTTCAAATAAAAATGAACGTTCAGTATTGACTGAGAATATGGCACGCGACACACTGGCCGGGTGGGCGGCTGACCAGCTCTTCCTTGGGCCGCACCCTCGCTACAGCATGCCAGGAGGCTCGGTATGACCGTGAACAGGTGGGATGTCATCGTTGTGGGCGCGGGTTCGGCCGGTGCCGTCCTCGCACACCGTTGGGCGGAACGCGGGCGGCGGGTCCTCCTGCTGGAGGCCGGTCGGGACTACCGGTCGGCCCAGATGCCCGAAGCATGGCGGTCTCCCAACCCGGGCCGAGCCCTCCTGGACCCGGAAGCCCTTCAGGACCTCGTGTGGCCGGGGCTCGACGCCCACCGGACGGACCAGCAGGAGGCGGCGCCCTACTGGAGGGGGCGCGTAGCAGGCGGTAGCTCGTCCGTCAACGGTCAGATCGCCATCCGCCCTCCCATGGACGACTTCGATGACTGGGCCGCCTGGGGGTGCGACGGATGGTCACCGCAGCAGGTCCTGCCCTACTTCGCGAAACTCGAGGACGACGAGGAGTTCGGGGACGCGCCCCATCACGGCCGGGGCGGGCCGACGCCGGTGCACCGGACCGCGCGGCGTGACTGGGGTTCAGTCGATACCGCCCTGTCCGCGGCCGCCCTGGCGGCGGGCCACGGTTGGTGCGCCGACGTGAACGCGCCGGGGACGAGCGGTGTCTCCCCGTACCCGATCAACTCCCGCTCGGGCCGACGGGTCTCCACGAACGACGCCTATCTGGAGCCCGCCCGGGAGTGGGCCAACCTCACCGTCCGCGGCGGCTCCGTCGTGGACCGTGTGCTCTTCGAGGGCGACCGCGCGGTCGGTGTCGAGGTGCTCTCAGACGGCTCCCGGAACCGTGAGCACGCGGATCTCGTCGTGCTCAGCGCGGGTGTGATCCATTCCCCCACCATTCTCATGCGTTCCGGGATCGGACCCGCCGGACACCTGCGTGAACTGGGACTGCGGGTGCGGCAGGACCTCCCGGTGGGGCAGGGTATGCAGGACCATCCCATGGCTGGGGTCCTGATCCCGCTCAGCGAAGAGGCCGCCCTGACCTCCCCCGACGATCGGCACACCAACGTCTGCGTCCGCTCCACCAGCGACGGGCCGGGGGAGCAGCCGAACGACATGATGTTCGTGTCGCTCAACCAGAACGTCCTGTCGATGGCGGGTGCGGACCTGCGGTACGGCGCAGGTGCGTTCGGAGTGTGGGTCAACCAGTGCTACAGCCGCGGCGCACTCACCCTGCGTTCCCTCGACCCCACCGTGCATCCGCTGGTGCGCGAACGGATGCTCAGTGACGACCGGGACCTCGCCCGACTGCGCTCCGGTGTGCGAGCCCTGCTGGACATGGCGCGGGGCGACGAGGTGACGGCCATCGCAGCCTCTCCCCTGGACACCCTCAACAGCGCCCTGTTCGATGCCGTCGACGACGACGCAAGGCTGGACGACCACCTGTTGGCCACCGCGGGTGACGCCCAGCACGGCACGAGTACCTGCCGGATGGGCGGTTCCGACGCCCCCGGGTCCGTGGTCGACCCGGAGTGCCGTGTACTCGGAGTCGAAGGGCTGCGCGTGATCGACGCATCCGTCCTCCCATCCGTGCCCAGGGCCAACACCAACCTCACCGTGATCATGGCCGGCGAACTCATGGCGGACCGTATCGGCTGAAGACCGGACCCGCCCCCTCACCCGTGCCACAGAAGGAGTACTCGTGAAAACCCTGCGGAACCTCATCGGCGGAGTCTGGGAGGACTCGCACAGCGACCAGTTCCTACCGCTGGTCAACCCGGCGACGGAGCAGGTCATCGCCTACCATCCCGGAGGTGCGGCCGACGACGCCACCCGCGCCGTGGACGCGGCAGTCGGGGCCGCCCCCGGTTGGGCGGCGCTCACGGTCGGCGAGCGCATCACCCATCTGCGTCGTTGGGCGGACACGGTCGCCGACCACGCCGGGGAACTCGCCGGAATCGAGTGCGACGAGATGGGCAAACCCGTGGCGCTGGGCCGATCCTTCATCCATAGCGCCGTCGCCGGACTCGGTGCCGCCATCTCCGAGGCGGAGTGCTACCCGTTCACCGAGACGTTCGCCAAACCCGACGGGTCCAGCACGGAGGTGATCCGCCGCCCGGTGGGTGCGGCCGCGGTCATCGTCCCTTGGAACTTCCCCGTCCCGATGGTGCTGGCCGCGCTCGGTCCGCTGCTGATCGCTGGCAACACCGTCGTGCTGAAACCCTCCGAGCGTTCTCCGGCGTCCGCGGTACGGCTGGCCGAACTGCTGACACTTCCGGCAGGGGTGGTGAACCTCGTGCTCGGGGACGCCAGGGCGGGAGCCGCTCTGGTCGAGGACGAGCGGATCGGACTGGTGCACTTCACCGGATCAGTGGCCAGCGGCCGTCGGGTCGGGGCCAGTGCCGGAGGCGGTCTGCGGCGCGCGGTGCTCGAACTGGGCGGAAAGGACCCGGTCGTGGTGGACGCTGACGTCGACCCGGTCGCCACCGCCAAAGCGGTCGCCTTCGGAGCCTTCGCGAACTCGGGCCAGATCTGCACGTCGATGGAGCGCGTCTACGTCCACAGCGACGTCGCGGACCGGTTCGTCGATGCCCTGGTCGAGGCCGCTGAGACCTACAGCCTCGGAGACGGGCACCACGGCACCACGGTCCTGGGTCCCCTGGTCGACGGCGGTCAGCGCGACATCGTCCACGGGCACGTCACCGACGCCGTCGCTCGGGGCGCAACAGTCCGCACGGGAGGGAAGGTGCCGTCCGGAACCGGATACTTCTACCCCGCCACGGTCCTCACGGACGTCGACGAGTCGATGCTGGTGATGACGGAGGAGACCTTCGGGCCTATTGCCCCGGTCACCGTCGTCCCTACCTTCGAGGAGGGGCTGCGGCGCGCCTCCCTTTCCAGCTACGGGTTGGCCGCCACCGTCTACACCCGTGACCCTGAGCACGCAGAGGCGGCATCCGCGCTTCCTGCCGGTGTCGTCTGGGTCAACCAGTGGCAGGGCGGCGGCCCGGAGCGGCTCTACGAGCCGGCCGGCAGCAGCGGAATGGGTGCCACCGGAGCGCGTGCCTCCTACGACGCCGCCACCCGTCCCACATCGGTGCACCACGCACCGCGGTCCGAGGGGGGAACGCGATGATCGCCTCCGCGTCCGCTACCGAGTGGGCGGACGGCGCGAAAAGGGGGATCGAACAGCGGGTCCGGGAGTCCGAAGGGATGCTGCACGAACTCTCGCACCGAATCCACGCCCACCCCGAGCTCGCCTTCGAAGAGATCCGTGCCAGCGCGTGGGTGGCGGAGGCGCTCGAAGGCGCCGGGTTCGCCGTACAGCACGGGTGTTACGGCCTGCACACGGCGGTGCGCGCCACCATCGGATCCGGCCCGGTCCACGTCGCCATCTGCGCCGAGTACGACGCACTGCCCGAGATCGGACACGCCTGCGGGCACAACGTCATCGCGGCGGCAGCGGTGGGTGCCGGACTCGCTCTGGCGCCCCTCGCCACCGAACTCGGGCTGACCGTGACGGTTCTGGGAACCCCCGCCGAGGAAGGCGGGGGCGGCAAGGTCCACATGCTCGAACACGGTGCCTTCGACGGAGTGGACGCCGCGATGATGGTCCATCCTGCCGCTGCCGACATGGCCGCTATGCCGGGAACCGCCATCGCGCAGTTCGACGTCGTCTACCGCGGCCAGCCCTCCCACGCCGGGGCATACCCGGAGCTCGGTGTCAACGCCGCCGACGCCATGACCGTGGCCCAGGTCGCCATCGGGCTGTTGCGGCAGCAGACCCGGCGGACCGACCGCATCCAGGGCATCGTCACGGAGGCCGGGACAGCGCCCAACGTCATCCCCGACACCGGCCGCGGGCAGTGGATCGTCCGCTCGGACACGCTGGAGGGCCTGGCTGAGCTGAAACGGCGGGTTCTGCGGTGCTTCGAGGCGGGTGCTTTGGCGACCGGTTGCGAACTGGACGTCGAGCCGTCCGGTCCGGACTACGCCGACCTGGTACCCGACCCTGCCCTGCTGTCTCTCTACCGTGCCAACGCCGCGGTCCTCGGACGCGGAACCGTCGAACCCGAGGCCGGAGCGATGGGTGGCGCCGCCACCGACATGGGCAACGTTTCCCACACTGTGCCGACCATCCACCCGATGCTCGGGTTGGACTGTCTGCCAGCGGTCAACCATCAGCCCGGCTTCACTGACGCCGCGGTCTCAGGGGCTGCGGACCGCGCGGTGGTCGACGGGGCGATCGCCATGGCCTGGACAGCCGTCGACCTGGCGCTTGCCCGCACACCTGGTGAGGGGTGAGGGTCCCGCTGTGTTCTCCGCGGCTACGGGGGCGCGTGACCGGAAGCGGTCAGGACCGGCGAGTGAGCAGGGCATGGGCCGCAGCTGCTGACCTCGCCAGGTGTGCGTCCGGCAGATCCCCGAGAGGGGAAACGGGGTCGGCCGGGGGTGGCTCCCAGGGGAAATCCGGATGTTCCTGGAACGCCCGGGTGACAAGGTTTACCTACCACGTCCCCCTACCCCCGGAGGAACTCCATGCCCGGACGTTCAGGCCTGCCCTGGAGAATCGTCAAGTGGACGGTCTCGGTGGCGGCGGTGCTCACACTCGTCGTCACCGGAGGCGGGGTCTGGGTGTACTCGGCCCTGCGGGTCAGCAACGTCGGCGAGCTCTCCTTCGGCAACGAACTACACGTGCCGCCGGAGCTCGAGCCCTCCGTCGACGAGGACGGGCGCAAGCGCTTCGACCTCACCATGCAGGAGGGCACCAGCGAGTTCCTGCCCGGGCAGGAGACCGGCACCTGGGGCGTCAACGGCGCCTACCTCGGCCCGACGATGCGCTTGGAGCGGGGCGACGACGTGGCCATGGACGTCACCAACGACCTGCCCGAGACCTCCACACTGCACTGGCACGGCATGCGCGTGCCCGCCGCCATGGACGGAGGACCGCACCAGGAGATCGAACCGGGGGAGGAGTGGGCCGCGGAGTGGACCGTCGACCAGCCGGCGGCCAGCCTCTGGTACCACCCCCACCTCCACGGAGCCACCGCGGAGCACGTCTACCGGGGCGTCGCCGGGATGATCATCGTGGAGGACGACGACGTCACCGAGGGGCTGCCCGCCGACTACGGGGTGGACGACGTCCCCCTCGTGGTCCAGGACCGGGCCTTCCGCTCCGACGGCGAACTCGACCTGAACGCGACCGGCCCGCTGTGGACCCAAGCCACCTACGGGCTGATGGGCGACGAGATCCTGGTCAACGGCACCCATGACCCCTATTTCGAGGTGGAGGGCGAACGGGTGCGTTTCCGGGTGCTCAACGGCTCCAACACGCGCTCGATGAACTTCGGGCTCGACGACGACCGCGCCTTCCAACTGGTGGGCACGGACACCGGTCTCCTGGACGAACCGGTGGATCTGGACCGGATCCGACTCTCACCCGGCGAGCGGGCCGAGATCGTCGTCGACTTCGCTCCGGGAGACGACGTCGTGCTGCGCAGTTACGCACCCAAGCAGGCCGGGAGCTTCGCCGAGGACCGCCTGTCCGGCTCCGACGACGAGTTCGACATCCTGCGCCTGACCGCCGCGGAGGAACTGGAGCCCAGCGACCCGGTTCCCGCTGAGCTCGCCACCACCCCCGAGATCACCGCGCCCGAGGGGGCCACCGAACGGGTCTTCAGCCTCGAGGGCACCGCCCACATCAACGGGGACTCCATGGACATGTCCCGGGTCGACGAGGTGGTCCCGGCCGGCACCACGGAGATCTGGACCATCGAGAACCCGAGCGTCGTGCACAACTTCCATATCCACGACGTGGCGTTCCGGGTCCTGGACATCGACGGTGCGGAGCCCCCGCCGGAGCTGCGGGGGCGCAAGGACACCGTCTACGTCGCACCCCAGACCTCGGTCCGGATCGCGGTGGAGTTCGGGGAGCACGTCGACCCCGAGACGCCGTACATGTACCACTGCCACCTCCTGGAACACGAGGACCAGGGGATGATGGGCCAGTTCCTGGTGGTCGAACCGGGCACGGAGGACGAGGTCGAGCGCGACCTGGGGTTGGACGGCGGCCACGACCACGCCGACGGGCACGGTGACGGCGGCGGGCAGGGTCACGGGGGCGGGCACAGCGACCACTGACCGCCGTGCCGGGGCGAGCGCCAGAGGACCGCGGTGCTCAGACGTCGAGTGCGCCGTCGATCTTGCGGAGCTTGTGGCGGGCCAGCGCCAGGTTGCCGCGCTGGCGGTCCAGGGCCATGTACAGGAAGAGCGAACCGCTGCTCTGCTCCAGCAGGCGGATGATGTGGTACTGCTCGCCCAGGGTGATGAGGATGTCCTCGACCCGGTCGTCGAGGCCGATCGTCCCCAGGGCACGGACCTTGGCGCGGACCACTTCGGTGTTGGCGGCGGCCGCGACCTCGAGGTCGAACCCGTGCCCACCGCCCGAGGCTTCCAGGCACATGCCGCTCTCGTAGTCGACGAGGGCGGCACCGATGGCCCCCTCGACGCTCAGGGCTTCCTTGACGGCGGTTTCGGTGTCCATACAACTTCCTTGGGATCGGTGCCCGGGAGCCCCGGCGCTTTGATGACCTAAGTCCACAAAAAGTACCTACGTTAATAGGTCAACCGTAAGTGCAGTCTTGGTGTACCAGGTGATTGTTATGCACAGGTTTGCCGGTAGGCGGCTTTTGCCCTATATATTGCGATCCTAGAATTTGCGGGCGGTGCCTCGGGGAGGACTGTGTCAAGGCTTGTGGAGGCGGTGGAGAACGTCCTGGAATGTGCGGGCTCACGTGCGGTGATGCTGGTGGACCGGGCCACGGGGCACGTATTCGCGGGGGCCGGGGAACGGTCGCTCCTGCTTCCCGCGGAGAGTGTTAGTGAGGTCTACCAAATGGCGCAGGAGGCCCAACTGGCCGGAAGTGGCCACGGCCATGCGGAGGCCGAGAGCATCGTGGTGACCACCTCAGAACACCACTATGTCGTCCGTCCGGTGCCCGTTCCGGGTGGCGGTACGGACGGGCCTCTGTTGAGCGTGGTCTTCGACCGGTCCCGTACCAACCTGGTCCTGGCGCGGCGCGAACTCGACGGGCGGTCGGGGGCCCTGCTGGTATGAATTCCCACCAAGCCGGGCCGACCCTGTTCGGGGGGCTGGCGGCGGACATGCGCGGACTCCACCAAGAGTCCTTCACCGGTGCGCTGCTCGTGTTCGGTCCGCCCGACACCACGCTCCATTTCCGCGACGGCCTGCTGGTCGCGGCCCAGACCCCGGGCGCCCCCGGCCCCGACACGCTCCTGCTCCGCTCCGGGGCCGTGCCCGGCCGGACCTGGGCACCGGTCCGCGAACACGCGCTCACGACGGGCGACCTCGGTGCCGAACTCCGCACCGGTGGACACGTCAGCGGTGCGCTGCTGGAACTCACCCTGGTCCGGGCCCTCCTCGACGGCGTCTTCGTGCTCGGACTGAGCCCGTCCAACCGCGGCGGCGAGGTCCGGCCCGGCGCCCCACCGCCCCCGCTGTTCCTCGCCGAGGGCAGGGAACCCGGCTGGGCCGTGCAGGAGGCCGCACGGCGCCACGGCGCCATCGAACGGCTCTGGGGCCCACCCGCCGACCTCGCCCGGCTGCGCCCGGTGGCGGCCGCGCCCCCGGAGAAGGCGCCCTCCGCCGCACACCGGGACCTCCTGGCCCGTGCCGACGGACGCCGGACCCCCCGCGACCTCGCCTTCGTGCTGGGACGCGACGTGAGCGGGGCGATGATCGACCTGGCCCGGCTGGCCGCCACAGGCCTGGTGGACACCGGGACGCGCCGGTCCGAAGGGGGCCTCACCCGCCGCCTGCCCGAGAGGAAGCGGACCGCCCCGGAGGCCGGGCCGCTCACCAAACGGCGGCCCGGCACCAGCGGTATGCGTCCCGCGCCCCGGGCGGACAGCGCTCTGTCCCCGAAGCTGGCCGCCCGGCTGAGCGCGTCGCTCAGGAACCCCGGCGACGGTGGAGGAGGGGACGGATGACGCGCGAAGAGGAGCCCGAGGACCGCGGGCAGGAGCGACCCGCCCTGCCCAAGCGCGCCCCCGCCCCGGTTCCGCGGGG